>CAYGBF010000092.1:0-9721 GCA_964348035.1 uncultured Eubacteriales bacterium
TGAGTAAAGAAGAAGCGTTGATGATGGTCGAACCAGAGGCTCTCAACCAGCTTCTCCATCCCGTCTTCGATGCTGAGGAAAAGGCCTCGCACGAAGTTGTCGCGACGGGATTAGCGGCTTCTCCGGGAGCGGCTGCGGGTCAGGTGGTGTTTACCGCCGACGAGGCTGTGGAATGGAAGAAACAGGAGCATAAGGTTATCCTGGTGAGGGAGGAAACCTCTCCCGACGACATTCACGGGATGAGCGCCTCCCAGGGCATCCTAACGGCCACCGGCGGAATGACTTCTCATGCGGCCGTTGTCGGACGGCAGATGGGAAAACCCGCCGTGGTGGGATGTGCTGAGTTGAGGCTGAACGCCGAGAAGAAGATTGTTCAAGCGGGAAGTGTAAATCTTAAAGAAGGAGACTGGGTCTCCATCGACGGGACTTTGGGTGAGGTTCTGGAAGGACAGATTCCGACCCAGCCTTCAGAAATCATCCAGGTCATTCGGGAAGAAAAGAAACCTGAGGATTCTCAAATCTACCAGGATTTTACAAAATTTTTGTTCTGGGCGGATCAGGTGAAGCGGCTGGGCGTTCGGGCCAACACGGACACACCCGAAGATGCTCAAATTGCCCTGGCCTTCGGTGCCGAAGGGGTCGGGTTAGCCAGGACAGAACACATGTTTTTCGAGAGGGAAAGACTCCCGTTCATCAAAGAGATGATCCTTTCCGAGACAATCGAACAAAGACGCAAGGCCTTGAGTAAACTTCTCCCTTTCCAGAGAAAGGATTTTTACGGGCTGTTCAGAGAGATGAGGGGTCATCCCGTCACCATCCGAACTCTCGATCCCCCTCTCCATGAGTTTCTGCCCCGTAGAGAGGACCTTATGGTCGAGATCGCTGTCTTGAAATGTGGTGATGAAAAGAAGAACAAGGCAAAAATCAGAGAGTTGGAAAAACTGTTGGAAAGAGTCAAGGCTCTATCGGAATTCAATCCCATGCTCGGCCACCGCGGCTGCCGGTTGGGCATTTCCTATCCGGAGATTATCGAGATGCAGGCCAGGGCCATCTTCGAAGCTGTCTGCCAGCTACGCAAAGAAAGAGAGAAAGTCTATCCAGAGATCATGATTCCTCTCGTAGGAGCGAAGGAAGAACTGGCTAACCAGAAGAAAATCATAGACCGAGTCGCTGAGGAAGTCATGGACAAACATAAGTTCAAGATCGAATACTCGGTGGGGACCATGATCGAGATTCCTAGGGCTGCCATCACTGCCGCCCAGATTGCCCAAGAAGCCGAGTTTTTCTCCTTCGGCACAAATGATCTTACCCAAACCATCTACGGCCTTTCTAGAGACGATGGAGCCGAATTCCTAGCTTATTATCTGGCTCACGGTATCTGGAAAAACAATCCCTTCGAAACCGTCGACGAGAGTGGTGTGGGGGAGCTGATGAAATGGGCGGTGGAGAAAGGACGCCTAACCAAACCCGACCTCAAGGTGGGTATCTGTGGTGTACACGGTGGCGATCCCCGGTCGATCTATTTCTGCCACAAGATCGGGTTGGACTATGTCAGCTGTTCGGCCTATCAAGTGCCGGTAGCCCGCTTGGCGGCAGCACAGATCACCCTCAAAGAAAAAGACGCAGCGAGCGATCAATAGGTCAAAAAAAAGGAAAATCCTTTTCCGACGAGTCGTCGAAGAGGTTATCTATTCTGGCTACTTTTTGCCCTTGGCCTTGTGGAGTAAATTCTTGAAGATGTAGGTGGCCATGGCCGGGTTGGCCGCCAGTCTTCTCTTACAGTAGGCTGTTGCATATTTCCATTTATCAGCAAACGGGACGTACAGACGGACCAGGATGCCGTTCTGAATAAGGTTATCCTGGAAGGATTGTTTAGGCACCCCCATCAACATCTGGACTTCATACTGGTCTTTCCGGACGTTCATGCGCTCGGCCATGTTGAGAGCTTCGTTGATCAATGCTTCATCGTGGGTGGCGATCTCAGGATAATGACCGTCCTTGAACAAGACCTCCAACTGCTGCAGGAGCTTTTTCTTCATCTCCGGCTTGCTCTGGAGAGCGATCTCTTTTGGTTCCTTGTAAATGCCGATACAAATACGGATGCGCGCATTCAGGCCTTCCAGGGATTTTATGTCGTCATCGGTGCGGAAGAGTCGTGATTGAATCACGGTCCCGAACGTCGGATGATCTCTGTGAATCGAGCGAAAAGCATCCAGGGTTAAATCTGTGAGAGTATGATCCTCCATATCCAGAGTGACCTTGATCTTAGATTTTTCGGCCCGGGCAGCGATTCTCTCGATAATTTTTGCGCAGTGTTCCGTTCCTCGGTGGCTTCCGAGCTGGGTGGGCTTAAGAGAAATGGTGGTATATTCCTGCGGCCCAAGTTTATCAATCAGTCTGTTATAGACATCCACAGTGTATTCGACTTCCTCATCGCTAGTGAGTTCCTCGCCCAAAAGGTCCAGGGTAGAACAGACACGCCGGCTGTCCCAGAATGAGCGAGCGGCTCCGACGGCGGCCTCGATGCTGTCACCTGCCACGTACGGGCTGGCGAAGAGCCGGACAAGAGGGGTCGGAGCGAGACGGATGATAAAATCTTTAAGAGCCATTGATGATTCCTTTCTGTTAAGGAATTTTTTTGTCTAATTCGAAAAATAAACTAATTCATTTTTAGACAAACTTCAAGGATAAAAAAATATCCTGTCCCCTTTTGAGCTTTTTCCTGCGAAGCCTGTGCCCGCACCAGCCTTCGCTGGCACAGGCTCCAACGGGTAACAGGAATCCAGTACAAATAATAACCTTATGTTTACCTACTCTTTGTTTTTTGATATTACTAGTCTCTCGTGGTACGTTTTTTGAAGCGTCCGAAGTTCTTCCGCCGGAGAAAATTCCCGTTCAAGTTTATCTACAGTGAAAATTACTGGATAGTCAACTTCGGTAACCATGTTTTCCCCTTGCAGAAATACCGGCTCATCTATGAGCGACTTCTCCGGATGGGAGCGAAGAAGGATAGTATCCTGGAGCCTCAAAAAGCCACAGAAGGAGACCTCCTCCTCGTACACACTCCGAAGTATCTCAAAAAGTTGAAGACGGACAAACTTTCTCAGTCAGAACTCTTGACTATGGAGCTTCCCTACTCTCCGGAACTTCTCGAGTTCGCTCTTTTCCACGTCGGCGGTACGATCCTGTCAGCGGAAAAGGCCTTGGAAGACGGACTGGCAGTTCATATCGGCGGCGGATTCCATCATGCTTTTCCTGATCATGGTGAGGGATTTTGTATCGTCCATGATGTGGCTGTGGCTTTGGAGAAAATGAGACAAGAAGGAAAGATTGGGAAGGCCATGATTGTCGATTGTGATATCCATCAGGGAAACGGAACAGCCTCTATTTTCGCCAAAAAAGATTATGCCTTCACTTTTTCTATCCACCAGCTGGATATTTATCCAGCCACAAAGCCTTCGAGCTCGTTGGATATCGGATTATGGTCCGGAGATGGTGATGACCAATATCTCTCTTCTCTTCGTCCGCACTTTCCCCGCATTTATGAAGATTTCAAGCCCGACCTCGTTTTTTATCTTGCCGGTGCTGATCCGTACCTAGACGATCAGTTAGGAGGGCTGAACATCACCCAGGAGGGCCTTTTGGAGAGAGACAGGATCATCATCAAGGAAGCCCGAAAACTCGGCCTTCCCGTCGCGATCCTGATGGCAGGAGGGTATGCTCACGAAGTGAAGGACACGGTGTCAATCCACTTGAACACGATCAAAGTCGCCCAGAAAATACAGAGAAGACACTCAAAAATTTCCACCACGCCCTCACCTTCAGGTTTTTTTATTTAATCAGTTGGAAGCCTCAGGAGGGGGGTGATTCACTCCTCTGATCCCGTGAATGTCCCCCCTACCTGGACAGTCTCACCGGGTTTTGGTTTCCTCGTCCACCCAGCGGAGGTAATCGGGAGAACCGTCGGCCACAGGCAGAGCGATGATCTCAGGAACCTCGTAGGGATGGAGGGCCGCTATCCTATTCTTCACCGCTTCGAACAGAGAGGCCTTGGTCTTGATGAACAAGATGAACTCCTGATCGTGGCAGATTTTTCCTTCCCATCGGTAGTGGGAGTCGGAAGTGCCGGAGATAGTGACACAGGCCGCCAGTTTCTCCGCGACCAAGGTCTTAGCGATTTTTTCCCCTTGTTCTTTCTGAGGCACGGTGTTGAGGACCAGGATGTACTTTGTCACTGATTTAAACCTGGGAGATTATTTTTGAAGGAAAACGTGAGCAAACACCTTGGCATCACCCATCATGTTATCGATTATACAGTACTCGTTGGGCTGATGGGCGGTCTCATCGAGCTTGGCCCAACAGGCCGCTTCAAAATTTGCTGCTCTAAAGAGAGCTGCCACGGTGCCGCCGCCGATTCCCACCGCTTGACCTTCTTTCTTATAAACCGCTTTAACGGCTTTCTTCAGGGATTGGACAACGGCAGCATCGGCTGGAGTGGGTGGTGCTGCGGGCGCTTTTTGTTCGACCTCGATAGTGATTTTGACGTTGAATTTTTTCTCGGTTTTGCGGCTCATTTTTTGGATGGTGTCCTCGACTTCTTCGACAGGATATCGGGGCAAGATCCGGCTGTCCATGTAAAACGTGTCCTCACCGGGAATGGTGTTCACGTTGGGCACATTCGCCTCTTTCTTGGTGGGTTCGAAAGTCGAGATCGGAGGTTCAAACAGGGGATCCTTGTCAGGAAAAATCTTGTACAACTTGCTGAGTTCAGTGACCAGGAAAGACGCCGCCCGGAAGGCGTTGATACCTTTTTCAGGGGTGGATCCATGAGTCTGTTTGCCCATAGTCTTGAACTTGAGCCACAGCAGGCTCTTCTCGGCGACCTCGATCATCGTGCCCTCTTCGCTGCCGGCATCAGGAACGATGATCAAATCCTGGTGGCGAAAAGCCTCCGAATGACTGAGGACGTAATCTATGCCTTTTTGGCTCCCGGTTTCTTCGTCTGCCACTAAAACGAGGCCGACGTCATACTCGGGTTGGATTCCCTCCGCTTCGAAGGCTTTTAAGGCAAAGATAGAAGCCACCATATCCTGCTGGTTATCCTCTGTTCCTCGTCCGTAAATCTTCCCTCCCTCCACCCAGGCCTTGTAAGGATCACCACTCCAGAGAGCCAGCTCTCCTGGGGGAACGACATCCATATGGGTCATGATCCAGATGGTCTTGGTAGAACTCTTCCCTTTATAGAGGGTTAGAATATTCGGGCGATAACCGGAGGGTGCATCCAAGTCAGGCGCCTTGATCAGATCGACCTGGTCAAAGCCCATTTTCTTCAAAACTTCCAACAAGAACTCAGCCTTCTTTGCCTCTCCCTCGCCCCCGCTGGCCGGGGCGATGGCGGGGATGGAGCTGAGTTTGATCTGCATGTCGATCATATCGTCTCGGAAAGAGTCGATACGCTTGACGATTTTATTGAAATCCCTCATCTTTATTCTCCTCTTCGCGAAAATCATATCACTGCCTCGAAGAAGAAGCAAGACACAAAAATGCGGGGAAAAAGGATGGTTCTATAACCGTCCTTTTTAGCCGCATTTTTTCTCTATTTTATTTAAATTCATACACTTGGAGTGAGAAGATCAGGGCGCTTTCTTGACTTTTCTGGGTGGAGAGAATACATTTACTCAAAATGCGCATCGGTTTTGATATCCGTCCTTTCCTGAAAGAGGAGACCGGAGTCGGAGTCTATTTCAGGAATCTTCTTTCATCTCTTTCCCGGATAGACCATTCAAACGATTATTTTCTATTCTCCTCCTCTTTAAAAGACCGTTTGCCTCAGAACAAGATCCCTCCTTTCACCAAAGGCACGTTTCGAGATTTTCGGTTTCCGGTGAAAACGGTCAATTTTTTTTGGTATAAGTTTGGCTGGCCCCGAATAGAGACCTTCTTTCGAACGAGCTTGGATTTAACCCATTCTCCGACCCCTCTGGTGACTCCGACCGGAGGGAAAAAAATCGTGACCGTCCATGATCTGTTTTTCATGGATTTTCCCCAGATGACAAGAGGAGAGACGAAAAGGGATTTTGTGAACAGAATTCACTCCTCTCTCTTCCAAGCCGATGGTGTCATTGCTGTCTCTCAGTTTACTAAAAATCAACTCATCGAGAGATTCGCCCTACCAGAGGTTAAGGTAAAAGTCATCTACCACGGATTAGATCAAAAATTCAGGACAGAAATTCTCCCAGAAGAAGCAGAGAGAATGCGAAGGAGATTCTCCCTTCCTCCTGCATTCATTCTTTTTGTTGGAGCCATCGAGCCACGGAAGAATCTCTTGAATCTGGCAGAGGCTCTCCAGATTATCCATGATAAAGAAGAGAGAATTCCCCTGATGATTGTCGGTCAGAAAGGACTAGATTATAAGAGACTGCAGAGGAAGATAAAAGCTCTCGGGCTTGAATCATGGGTAAAAATGGTGGGTTATCTTCCTGACGATGACGTGCAGGCTTTTTATCGGTCAGCCTCTGTGTTTGTTTTCCCTTCGCTCTGTGAAGGGTTTGGCTTGCCCCTGATCGAGGCTATGGCCAGCGGTTTACCCGTTGTCGCTTCCGGAACGTCTGCCATTCCAGAGGTAGCGAAGGATGCGGCGCTGTATTTTCGCCCTGAGGAGCCAGAAGATATGGCTGAGAAGATCATGCGGGCTTTAAGGGATGAGGACTTGAGAAAGAAGCTTAGAGAGAAGGGCAAGAAAAGATCGTCAGAGTTCCAGTGGAGAACCACAGCTTCGGAGACCTTGAATTTCTATACGGAAATCACGGAGAGGAGTTCCCGTTGAAGATTGCCGTGGATTGCTATGAAGTCACAGAATTTTCTACGGGCGTAGGAAGAGTCATAGACAACATCTTGAGATGTCTCCTCGATTTATTCCCTGATGACGAGTTTTTTATCTTCACGAGAGAGAAGGTCGAAGAATATTCAGGAGCAAACATCAATCAAGTTGTCATATCCTCTCCTGAGGGATATTTCCGATGGCAGAATGGCCCTTTTGTCAAAAGATTAAAGGAGGCTAACCCCGATATTCTCATCGCGTCGAATTACACATTACCCTTATTTAATAGATGGAAATCCATCCTTTTTGAGTACGATGTATCCTTTGTCGCCCATCCCGAGTGGTTCTCCAAAAGAGAGGCCTTCGTGAGAAAGTCCCTTGTTCGGAGGAGCTTACGGAAAGCCTCCGCAGTGGTCACCATATCTGAGTTCTCGAGGAATGAAATCGCAAAAAATTTTAAGGTGAGTCCCGAGAAGATAAAAGTCATTTCTTTGGGTGTGGAGGATAAATTCAAGAGGCGATCAGATGATGAAACGAACGCCTGGAAAGAAGAGAAAGATCTGAAAGATAAAAAGATCATTGGTTATTTGGGAGCCATTTTCAACAGAAGAAATATCCCCTTACTCGTTGATGGCGTCAATCTTTTAAGAGAAGAAATTCCAGAGACAGTCCTCTACATTATCGGAGAAGATCGGACTCAGCCATCTCAGAATATTGAGCAGCTGTTGGATAGAGACTGGATCATATGGGAAACCTCGATAAGGGAAGAGGAATTACCCCTATTTTATTCCGCGATAGACACCTTTGCTTACCTGTCCGAGTATGAAGGTTTTGGTCTTCCCCCTTTAGAAGCCTTAGCCTGTGGAGCTGTGCCTGTTCTCCTTGATAGGTCATCCCTTAGGGAAGTCTATCAAGGCCTGGCCGTCATGGTCGATGATCCGAAGACAATACTCGTGAAGGAGGCCCTGGAGAGGGCGATGACAGATGATAAAGAAAAGCAGAACATCTTGGAGCGGTTTGAAGAAAGACGATGTCAACATGAATGGCCGAAGATTGCCGAGAAATTTTCCTTCATGATCAAGAATCTTATCTCTTGGTAGAGTCTCTTGTTAAAGAGAACAAATATGATTTACAATACCGGACGTAAGTGAAGTCATTTAACCAAGAAGGTCAGCCTCTAAAAAGTAAAGAGGATATAGCTCTCTCCATCATAATCGTCAATTACAACGCCAAAGATTATCTCTTCAAGACTCTTGAATCGGTCAGGAAAAACATAGGAGACCTTGATTACGAAGTCATCGTTGTCGATAATGCCTCGACCGACGGTTCTGTTGAGGGTATCAAAAAATCTTTTCCCGCAGTGAAACTGATAGCCCTCGATCAAAACACGGGATTTGCCAAGGCCAACAATGAAGGAGCAAAGCGCTCCCTAGGTCGGTATCTTTTGATCATGAATAATGACACCGATATCCCGAAGGGAACAGTCGAGAAATTGATGAACATCAAGGAGGAGCATCCAGAGTATGGTATCGTTGCCCCACTCACCTTCAACCTCGACAACACATTACTGTTGAATTGGGGAAAGGATCTTCACCTTCTCTCTGAAATAGTCATAAAATTCTTTTTAGAGAGATGGTATCGATGGCTGTATACCCTGAAAAAGGAAAGAATCAGCCGGGAGGTGGATTGGGTGAGTGGAGCCTGTTTTTTGATAGAGCGGAATCTGTATCAGAAAATCAATGGGTTTGATGAAAAATACTTCTTGTATGTAGAAGATGCCGATTTTGGAAAAAGAGTGCGTCATCTCGGCTATAAAATACATCTCACTTCTGACGCCCATATCACCCATCATTTGGGTCGATCAACATCAAGGTACATCGATCAGATTCTACCCGAAATCAAAAAGAGTCAACTTTACTATTACTGTGTCCATAACAGCCGACAAGCCTTGAGAATTCTTAAGTTCTATCTCTGGTTACGTTTCCATCTCAAGCGCTTTTATTTTCGTTTAAAGAACAATTCTGAGAAGCGTGAATCCTGTGAGAGAGTCTTAACAGTCGTCAGGGAGTTTAGTTGTGAAGATTATTCTTGATGCCAGAAAGATCGAAGATTATGGGATTGGCGTCTACTTGAAGAATCTATTCCAGGGGCTGGTCAATTCTGGGGTCCATGATTGCCGAATACTCCATCTAAAAGGAACAGAATATCTCCAGGCTCCAGGGAATTCCTTTGTCGAGGTATCCTATAAAAACTATGATCCCAGAGAACATCTGGAGATCCCGATAAAAGTCAGAGATCTGCGGCATTTTCATTACCTCTCTCCCCATTATGTCTTTCCCCTTTTCTTGAAGCAAAAGTTATTAGTGACAGTCCATGATCTGATTCATTTCAAGTTTGCTCGTCTTTTTCGGCCAGCGGTAAAAGTCGAGATGGCAAAATTTTTCATGAACAAGGTTAAGAGTCGGGCCGAGCGTGTATTCACGGTTTCTAAAACAACAAGGGATGATCTGATAGAGTTGTTTGGATTCAGTGATGACCGTATCAAGGTCGTCTACCACGGAGTGTCAGATCATTTTTTTGTTAATCCGAGACAGTCTCGTTCTTTCGAATTTCCGTATATTCTTTATACCGGGAATTTGAAACCGCACAAGAATTTAGCCCTCCTCTTGAAAGCCTTCTCCCTGGTGAGGGGAAAATATGCAGATTTAAGACTCATCCTGGTCGGGTTTGAGAAGAATAAGGCATTCATCCAAACCGTTAATGAGCTCAAACTGCAAGAGAGAATCCTAGTCACGGGTTTTCTGTCGAATGAAGATTTGATTCGGTTTATCGACGGGGCTGAATTTTTTGTTTTTCCATCTCTTTACGAAGGTTTCGGACTACCACCCCTCGAAGCCATGG
>CAYGBF010000093.1:0-14430 GCA_964348035.1 uncultured Eubacteriales bacterium
GATGAGGCTTTCTGTCAAAACTTTTGTCGCCTCGCGCTTCGGATTCTTCTTTACCTTGGTTGCGGTCATGGCAGCCTTCATCACCCTGATCATGAGAGGGATGATGAATTTCCAGAACATCCCGGGGGCCCTGGTCGGGTTTATGCTGTTGGGGTTGATTTACGGGGCCTACGGTGGATTCGTGGGGATTTTGACCAAGGATTTCATGGTTGCGATTTTATTCGTGGTTCTTCTGGCCAACATAGATGCGGGTTGGCTTCAGAATCCTGTTTTTTATTCCACTTCACAAGAGACGGCCTTCATCCGCTGGCTGCCGGCGTTTTTTCCCTGTCAGTTTATTTTCTCCTCTGTTTTTTCGGCAAAAACAAACGTCTGGTCTCTTGTGATGAGCCTCGTTTATGCATCGGGTCTTTTTACCGCCCTCTTCTTAGCGGTCCTTATCAAAATCAAAGGAGTTTACCATGGAAATAACAATAAAGCATAACAGTGTTCTGATCCTGAAAAAAACCCTCGAAGTGGGATTGTACGTGATCGTGTTTGCCATGACGATTCCTTCCTTCTTCTACCTCCTCGGTCATGTGCTGGATAGGATGTTCAATCCCTTCTCAGGCAGGTTCGTTACTCTGGATGTTTCGGGAATACTCCTTGTTGGGCTCGGTGGAAGCATCATGATTATGGCTATGGTTGAACTCGGAAAATTCGGCCGGGGATTACCCGCCTCTCCTGTCCCGCCTATGACTTTGGTGACAGAGGGGCTGTACGGACTGTCCAGGCATCCGATCTATTTCGGGGCTTCCGTGACTTTTCTCGGGGGAAGTTTAGTTTTGCATTCCTTTTGGAGCACATTCTTGAGTTGGCCTCTGTTTACCCTTTTCTTCATCGCCTATGCCCAGCGAGTGGAAGAACCTGTCCTGGAAAAGAGATTTAACGGCGATTACGACAGGTATAAGAAAGACGTTCCGCTATTCTGGGATTTTCCCCTGCGAAAAACGCTTTTCCGGGCCGTGTGCCAATCTCTTGGCTGGATCTCGGGCGTCGTGAACCGACCCTTCATCCTGGAATACCGTTCTCACCTTTTATTCCTCGGTTATGGCCTATGGGTGGGATTTGGAGTTTTTCTCGGCCTGACCGTCTTGAGCCTTGCCTTCCTGGCCGATAGCATTCCTGCTTCGACAGCGGCCTGGATGCTTTTCTTCTTCACGGTTGCCTCCCTGGCGGGAAGTCGATTCGTATCCATGATCGTGTTCAAGATCCTCACGAAAGGGTCCTGGAAGAAGGCGTGGCATCGGGTGGGTTTTGTTTCCTGGGGCGCTTTGCTGGCAGCGGTCATTTCGAGCGCCCTGTTCTACCTGCTCACAAAAAAGCCTCTGTTCTACTGGTTCGATGCGGCCTTTTTGGGGTTGATGATCAACCATTTCTTCGGCCGGATCGGGTGTCTGTTTTATGGTTGCTGTTACGGAAAAGACACCCGTTCAGCCATCCATATCCATTACACCCACCCTCGCTTGAAAGCCATAAGAGAGGGGCTCGTGAAAGGCGGGACCCTGTATCCGACCCAGATCTACTCGGCTTTTTACGGCCTGTTCACTTTCATCGTTGTCTTCCTCCTGTGGGCGACGCACAGCATCAAGGTTGGAGTCCCAACTTCGATAATCCTCATCCTGTACGGGATGTTCCGTTTCTACGAAGAGTGGTATCGCTACCAGAAACTTAAAGTGGCTAAGATTCTCTCCCCAGCCCAGATCGTGAGCCTGGTGCTGGTTTTACTGGGGATCGTGAGCCTGGGATGGATACTTCCTGCCGAGGATCTAGATTTTCATCCTCCACTTCTTCGATTCTCTATCGGGGAAATTTTCGGGTATTTGAATATTTGGGTTTTGATCGGTATGGGGCTTCTGACCGCCTTCGTCTTCAGTTACCACCGGTACGAGATAGGATGTTGGGGAAGATCAAGGAGAACTCAGGAGCTCAAAAAAGGAGGAGACCATGAACCTGGCCTACAGAAACAGTGAATTGTTCTGCCAAAACTGGTCGCTCTCACGGCTGGCGGATGAGTGTGGGACTCCGCTTTATGTCTTGAGCAAGAGCGCCGTCCGAGAATCTATCAGGAATTTTCTCGCCGAGTTCATGGCCAGAAACCTGCAGGTGAAAATCCACTATTCGGTTAAAACAAATCCTGTGCCCGGTTTTTTGAAGATCCTCAAACAGGAAGGCCTTGGTGTAGAAGTGGTGTTTGATCATGAGCTGGAGCTCAGCAAGCGTCTCGGATTCAAGGATGAAGAGATCGTCGTTAACGGCCCTTCCAAAACCCATGATTTTCTAGAAAAGCTGAGGACTCTTTCGGTAAAGATGGTGACCGTCGAATCGGCGGAAGAATTTGCCCGGGTAAGGGCTGTTTTGGAGAAGTCTGAAAAACCCATAAACATCGGGTTGAGAGTCTGTCCTGGTTTTTCTCTCGCCAGGATGAAACCCACGCTGAACAGCAGTGCCAAGGATTCTCCCTACGGTTTTCTTCCTGATTCCGATGAGCTCTGGAAAGTCTTGCTAGAGATCAAACGGTCCGAGAACCTGAAATTCGTCGGATTCCACATCCATCTTGGCTCAGGGATAAGGGATTCTCGTCCTTATAAGAAAGCATTCATTATTCTCGAAGAACTCGTCAAGAGGGCTTCGCAGTTGGGATTGAAAAGTCGGATGATAGATATCGGCGGTGGATATGGGGTTTCCACGGCTCCCCTGTTGACTGTCTCACAGTTGGCGAGGTCGGCTATCTTGAAGAAGCATATCAAGCTCCAATCCGACAAAAAATCCTCCTTACTGAAAGAGGTGGCCATAAGTCTAGCCCAGCTTCTTGATCGTCTCGATCGATCAGGAAACAAGATTCAGGAAGTTCTCGTCGAGCCGGGCCGGATTCTTTCTGGACCTTCCCAGGTATTAATTCTTTCTGTCATAGAAGTCCTCAAGCGCTCTGACGGGCGCCGGTTTGTCATCTGTGATGGAGGGGCCATGAGTCTTTCACCTCTGTTGTTGACAGAGTATCACAAGATGATTCCGTTGAAACTCCACGGCAAAAAGCTTACCAACTACTCGATTTTTGGCAACCTGCCCACCTCCTTGGACAAACTCTCCTCGTCTCTGTCCCTCACTCCTATCCAACCCGGTGATAGACTGGTCCTGTTTGATGCCGGTGCTTATTTTGTTCCGATGAATAACAATTTCGCCGGGCCCCGTCCGGCCATATTCTTACTCGATGGAAAGGACTCTGGTCTCATCCGGCGAAGGGAGACCTTCGAAGATCTGTATCAAAGGGATGTCATGTAAGGAAAACAAAGCGGGAAAGTCCGATGGAAACACAACACCGAGATGCCTTCAGAGCCGTGTCCCGAGTGGAGCTCGGATTTAAAACCTGGAGCCGCCTCAGCCTGAAAAGCCGGATAAGAAAAATTCGAAAACTTCGAAAAGTGGTTTCGAAGAATACTCGGAGGATTGCCGAAGCGATTGCCGATGAGTGCCATCGGCCGATGATAGAAGCAATTTCCCAGGAAGTCCTCCCCGTGCTCGAGATGGCGAAACACTGCGAGAAGAAGTATCCGAAGTGGCTCGCTCGCCGGAGGCTTCCCTACTGGCGACCGGGATTCTGGCCAAAAAAGAATGCTCTTTTTCTCGAGCCGATCGGTCCAGTGGCCGTGTTCTCACCTCAGAATTTCCCGTTTTCACTCGGTCTGATGACTCTTATCTACACCCTTCTTCCCGGAAACACCGTCGTTCTCAAACCGTCTGAGAAATCTCGACGCGTGTCTTCCCTGATCGAAGAAATATTAATGGAAGCAGGACTTTTTGCCTCGAATGCCGCCGTTGTCATACCCGGGGACGCGAAGACGGGGCAGTGGCTCATCCGGCACCCCGGGATTGAAAAGATTTTCTTCTTCGGCCATCGAAGGTCAGGCAGAGCGGTGGCTGATCTGTGTGCAAAGAACTCCAAGCCCTATGTCCTGGAAGCAGGGGGAGGATGTACCGCCTTCGTGGCCGCCGATGCAGATATAAAACAAGCCGCTGCGGGGCTGGCTTGGAGCAGCTTCTACGTGAACGGTCAATCCTGTGTCTCGACTGAGAGAATTTTCGTCGATGAGCGTATCGCCGATAAGTTTATCCCGTTGTTTAAGAAGAAAACCATGGATTTTCAGGCCGAAATGATGAATGAGATCAGGGACGGCTCTATCCGTTCTCTGGATGAAACCCGGCTGAACGCGCTGATCGAAGATGCCAGACAACACGGAGCCGATGTCTTCCGTCCAGGATTCTCCCGGTCGGAGGGAAATCCTGAGTTTTTCAAGTTTACAGCGATTTTTGGAGCCACGAGTTCGACGCGGGTTCGGAAGGAAGAGATCTTCGGGCCCGTAGTGGCTGTACAAAGGATCTCTAACCTGGAAGAAAAAATCGTCCGGATGGCCGATGATAATCCTTCGATGGGCTACTCGATCTGGTCAAGAAACGGAAGACGGACTTATCGGCTGGTTAGAAAAATATCCGCAGGGATGATCTGGATAAACGATTCCAGCTTTGGTTTGCCCCATCTTCCTTGGGGAGGATTCGGGGATCAAGGCTCTGGGAATCTCTTCTCAGAATTTTCACTCCATGAAATCACTCGAGTGAAATGGGTCAGTCAGCACCCCGGACGATTTTCCCGAAAGCGATTCTGGTGGAATCCCTACTCTTCTTGGAAGAAAAAGCTGATGATCAAGATTGCCGAAAATTTTTTTTGAGAGCTTCCTCCAAAGCGTTCAAACACCCCTCTATGTGTTCTTCGGTGTGAGCGTAGGAAACAAAGTTATAACCCTTCCTCTTTATGATGTATCCCGAGTCGAGAAGACTTCTGTAGAAAGCCGTCTCCTTTTCCTCGAGATCGGACAAGTCTCCGCGTAGTTTAATCCCGACCATCTGGCTGATTCCGTAGACTTCGCAGGCCTCTGAGTAGCGCTCGGAAATCCTTTGGGCTCCGTTCAACAGCTTGGTTCCCAAGTCTTGGATATGGGTATGAACCGGATTATCTCGAACAAAATTCATCACCGCGATGCCGACAGCGAGGCTGAGACCTTCACAGGCATAGGTGGATGAAATCCAGACCTTGTGCCAGCTGGTCATGAACTCCTTTTTTCCGCCGACGACGGCTAGAGACATACCTCCGGCCAGGGCCTTTCCCATCACGGTGAGATCGGGTGTGAAACTGTAAAACTGCTGAGCCCCGCCAGGAGCCATCCTGAGAGCGGTTTTGGTCTCATCCCAAATCAGGACTATCCCCAACTTGTCACAGATTTCCCGTAGAAGCTCCAGAAATTCTCGTTTTGGTTGTTCGTTTATCACCGGTTCCATCACCACGGCGGCTGGATGTTCAGGTAGGGCCTCCAGCTTGTCCTGAAAATCTTTTTTATCGTTAAACGCGAAGGAAACGCATAAATCTTTTGTGGCCTCGGGAACTCCGATTCCTTTGCTGAACCAGTCATGCCAGCCAAAATAACCGGAAGCCAGGACAGACATCCGCCCTGTGTAGGCTCGGGCCAGTCTGACAGCCGCGCTGACGGATTCGGCCCCCGTCTTCATGAAGCGGACCATCTCAACTGAAGGGATGGTGTCGATGATGATTTCTGCCAGCTGTGGCTCCAGGCGGGCGGGGAGGGTGGTGAGGATGCCGTTTTTGATTTCGTTGTTGATAGCTTCTGTGATCACCGGATGATTGTACCCAAGTAGGCAGGCCCCGAGAGCCGACCCGAAATCGATAAACTCATTATCGTCCACATCAACCAGTTTGGCGCCTTCGGCTCTTTTGAAATAGGCTGGCGCTTCCTCGGAAACAAACAAGGCTTCCGGCTTCTTACTCTCTGTCGAGCAGCCTCCAGGAATCAATTTCTTGGCATTTCTATGGAGCTGGATCGAATTTGTAAACATGAGTGTCCTCCATTTCTTCCCACTGACAGTCGGAAACGAGAGTATCACACCGGAAATGAGAAGGTCAACGGCTTGGGCAACGAGAAGGGATGGACATGTGGTTATGGTAAGCAATTTCCTCATTCTTGCTGCCTTCCGTATTCTTTGGTATAAAGGGTTCATTATGGAAACTCAACAAAGATATACATCCATTGCCGGTGTGGCTCTTATCCTTTTGGCTTCGATCTATATGATCTCCTGTCAGAGAAAGGCTGCGCCTGTTGATATCGAAACCCTTAAATCCAGGCTCGTCTTGGAAACAGAGGAAGATGAAAAAACAGGTGCTAAGGTTTCTAGAGGAACATTTGCTGTTTTTGAGGACCGTGAGGCTCAAGAAGGGCGGATGATCCATCTGGACGTGGTCGTTCTTCATGCCACGGGGCTCGAGGTCAAACCAGATCCCGTTTTCTTTTTTGCCGGCGGCCCTGGTTCCAATGTCACTGCCTACGCCGGCCGCTTCGCCAGATCCTGGATGAGGGAACAGCGGGACATCGTTCTGGTCAGCCAGCGTGGCACCGGTGGGGATAACCGACTCGACTGCGAGCTGGCAGCCCAGGATGATAATCTCCAGAGCTACTTTGACCCACTCTTCAAGATTGACACATACCAAACCTGTCTGGAGGCGATGGAGGGAAAATTCGACCTGACAAAATACTCCACCTGCCTGGCAGCCGATGATTATAACGAAGTCCGGTTGGCTCTAGGCTACGATAAAATCAATGTCAGGGGAGGATCTTACGGGACCCGCATGGCGCTCGTCTACATGCGCCGGCATCCGGAAACTGTTCGCACAGCCATACTTAACGGAGTGGCCTCCATCGCTTTTAAAAACCCCCTGTTCCACGCCCCGGGATTTCATCAAGCTATCCGTCTGCTGATGGCTGAATGCGCCAACGACCCAGAATGTCATGCTGCTTTCCCGAATCTGGAAGAAGAGTATGAGACGATTATTGCCCGGTTGGATCAGGAGCCGGTTGCTGTCAACGTTAGACATCCTGAGACCAAGGAGCAGGTCCCCATCAAGATGTCAAGGGAAGCCTTTATCGAATCCCTTAGGACCATAATGTACGGCGGCAACAGGCATCTTCCCTATCTTATACACCAAGCCTTTGAGGGGGACTATGTTGTCTTTGCTCAGGCGGGGTTGATGAGTGAGCGGTCCATCCGTCGGCAACTGGCGATGGGGATGCTGCTGTGTGTGACCTGTGCTGAGGACCTCGACCGTATCTCTGAGGAAGAGATTGTCGAGATCGCCAGTCCTACCGATATGGGAGACGGCCGTGTCCGGCGGCAGAAGGCTGTCTGCGAGTTCTGGCCCAGGTCTGAGATACCGGACAATTACGGTGATCCTGTGAGCGTGGATGTGCCTGTCCTGCTCATATCGGGCACCCTGGATCCAGTCACACCCCCCCGCTGGGGAGAAGAGGCAAGCAGCCATCTACCGGACAGCCTGCATCTGGTATCCCCTGGTGCCCACGGAGTTGGCAACTCCTGCCTAACCGGTATCCAGAAACAGTTTCTCGAAATCGGCACAGTAGAAGGATTGGATATCTCCTGCGTAAAGGAACTGAAAGCAGGCCCTTTCAGAATTCCTAAAAGGATAAAGCAATAACAAACCGGTTCTCGCTCTCCGCCAGGAACTTTTCCAAATTATTAAAGAGCACCCCGTTGAAGATCGTGTTTAGGATGATGTTGACAGTAGTTCTCGGTCACAGGAAAGACAGCGATTCAAAAAACAGGAGTGCAGTATTCAGAATCAGATGCTCTCCTGAATGGAAAAAGATATCTGCCTTAAAACCTGGAAATCGAAAGCACGTTTCTGGTCACTGTCAGCCCCTCCTCTTGGTTGCCATTTGGGGAGAAAAGTATTACAATCGAAAAAAATTCGAGACTCAAAAAAACATTTAAGACATGGAAAAAACAAGAGTCTTGTACATCGAGGATGAACCCGAGCAGCGTCGTCCCTTATGCCGACTTATCCGGTCAAAAGGATTAAGTGTTACGCCTGCATCGTCGGGTCGAATAGGCATTAATCTGTTCGAGAAAAGAAGTTTTGATGTTGTTCTGTGTGACCTGAATATGCCCAGAATGGATGGCCTGAAGGTCTTGGAGCGGATGAGACGCATCAATCCCGATATCCCCGTTATCATCCTCTCATCCCATGGAACCATCGCTCAGGCTGTAAAATCCATAAAAAAAGGAGCCTTTGACTTTATCCTCGAACCGCCGAACATAGACGAAGTCATAACCACCATCCAGAAGGCCATCGAAAAAACAAGACTGGAGAAAAAACTCAGAGAATCCGAATCCAGCCTGAAGATGATCGTCGAGAACGTCCCGGATATCATCTACTCCCTCAGTCCGAAGGGTGTCTTCTTGAGGGTGAGTCCCTCGGTCAAGGCCAACATGGGCTATAATCCTTCCGAACTTATAGGAACCTCTGTGTTTGAACTGATCCATCCGGATGAGAGAGAGGCGGTTCGGAAACGCTTTTTACGAGGCATAAGGGAAGCGCATAGACATGTCCGGACGGTTGAATTCCGGATGATGACCAAATCAGGGAAACCCCGACATTTTGAGGTTCGGGGAAAGATTATCACAGAAAACGGGAAAGCCATCAAACAGGATGGTATAGCTCGGGATGTGACGGAGAGAAAACATTATGAATTGAAGCTTAAAAAATACTCCCAAGAGCTCGAAAAAATGGTCAAGGAAAGGACCAGAAGGAACAAAGAGCTCGTTACGATCAAACAGCAGCTTGAACAGAAAAACGCCGAAATGGAAAAACTGCTTCAGGAACTGTACAAGAGCCGAGACGAGTTGCAGGCCATCCTGGACACCTATCCCCACGCCATCGTCATGGTCGACCAAGCCGGCAACCTAACCAATGCCAATAGAAACATGGACGATTTCTTCGGCATCCGGAGTAAAGATGTCTTCAACAAACCCTTTGAAGTCTTCTTGAGCAAAATTAAAAACTGTTTCGAGGATTTCGACAGGTTCCTTGATATCTCCGATAAGATGTGTTTAACGGATGAACAAGCGGACAGAAAAGAATACGATGTAGTCCGGATGCTTGATATGGCTATCCAACAAGTTAAACCCGTAGATCGGGTACTCCTCCCAGTCAACGTTCCGGTGTTGGACCGGAATAAAGCCAGATTAGGGCATATATGGATATATAATGATATATCACAATTCAAACGATCTTACGACCAGATCCACACCATCGTCAATGCTTCCCCCATACCTCTTCTCGTCACCCGCTTACCAGACGGAAAAATCATGTTTGCTAATAAACATATTGCCCAGCTGGTGGATTCTGCCCCAGAAGATCTGATAGGCAGGGAAACTCCCGATTTCTACTACGATCCCCAAGACAGGAAAGTTGTGCTGGAGAGACTAAAAAGTGATGGACGCCTTCATAATTATGAAATGCCCATCATTAAGCCGGATGGTAGTATTTTTTGGTCCATCCTATCGATAGAAACAACCCAGATCGGCGATGATAAGGTTGCCATAACTGGGATCTACGACATCGATAAGCGCAGGCGAGCCGAAAAGGCTCTGGAGCGGGAACGAAACGTCGTATCAGCCATACTGAATACCGTAGGAGCCCTGGTCGTTGTTCTTGACACCCAAGGCCGTATCGTCCGCTTCAACCGGGCCTGCGAGCAGGTGACCGGTTACACATTCGATGAGGTGAAGGACAGACATTTCTGGAATATCTTTCTTGTCCCAGAGGAAGTCGATCGCGTCAAATCCATTTTTAGAGAATTAAAAGCCGGTCATTTCCCCAATCAAGCTGAAAACTACTGGCTGACCAAAGAAGGAGACCGACGGTTGATTTCCTGGTCCAACACCGCCTTATTAGACAAGGAAGGAGCCGTCGAATTCATCATCGGCACAGGTATAGATATCACTGAACACAGGCAGATTGAGGAAGCCCTTCAAGAAAGTGAAAAGAAGTACCGGGAGCTGGTGGAGAGCGCCAACAGCGTCATCATGCGTTGGGATCAGAACGGATATATCACTTTTTTCAACAAGTATGCCCTGGATTTCTTTGGTTATGAAGAAAAAGAAATATTGGGCAAGGATGTGATGGAAACCATCGTCCCGGAGACGGATACGGCAGGCCGCGATCTGAGAGCCATGATCAAAGACATCGAAAGGAATCCGGAAAAATACATCAGCAACGAAAACGAAAACATCAAAAAAAGCGGCGAACGGGTCTGGATTACCTGGACGAACAAGCCGATTTATGATGAAGAAGGGAATATGAAAGAGATTTTGAGTATCGGCAAGGATGACACAGAGCGTAAAAAATTCGAAAGAGCCCTTCAAGAAAGCGAAGAGCGTTTTCGTGGTCTTGTCGAAAACGCCTACGACATAATCTATACTTTAACACCCGAAGGTAAATTTTCGTATGTTTCGCCGAATCTTATAGAAATTTTGGGATTCAATATCTCCGAAGTCGAAGGAAAACAGTTTACTCGATTTGTTCATCCCGATGATGTTCCCCACTGCCTGGATTGTTTCCAAAAAATGCTGGATACCGGAGATAAGGTTATCGGCATCGAATACAGAACTAAGCATAAAGATAAGAGTTGGAGATGGCATAGATCTAATCTATCCCCTCTAAGAGATAGCGAAGGAAATGTCTTGTATTATATCGGCATTGCTCATGACTTCTCCGAGGTGAAGAAAGTGATGGAGGATCTCGAAAAAGCCAATCAGCATCTCAAGGAGGCCCAGGCACAACTCGTCCAATCAGAGAAAATGGCCTCCTTGGGAGCATTGGTCGCCGGCATTGCCCATGAAATCAACACTCCGATCGGGGCTGTGAGCAGCATGCAGGATACGCTGTTCAGAACTCTAGAAAACTTAAGAAATAACATCCGCTTAGAATGCCCTAAGCATATCCAAGAAGACACTCAATTTGATGCCGCTTTCAAGGTCGTGGAGGACTCGCACAAGGTCATCCAAACCGGAACGGAAAGAGTGGTCAACATAGTCAAGAGGTTGAGAAGCTTCGCCCGCCTGGATGAGGCAAAACTTAAAACGGTGGATATCCACGAGGGTCTCGAAGATGCCTTGACCCTTGCCCACCATGAGCTGAAACATACTGTCACGGTCATCAAAAATTATGGGGATATCCCTCCAATTTCCTGCTTCCCCAGCGAGTTGAACCAGGTTTTTCTTAACCTGCTCATCAACAGCAAGCAGGCCATTAAAGATAAAGGAACGATCACCATAACCACCTTTGCCAAAGACAAGAAAATTTATATCATTTTTAAGGACGACGGTGTCGGAATCCCAAAGGAAAACTTGCCTAAAATCTTCGACCCTGGGTTCACGACCAAAAGCAGCGGGATCGGTACCGGGCTTGGACTTTCCATCTGCTACCAGATTATCCAGACTCATAGGGGAGAGATAAAGGTGGAGAGCCCGTCCAGAAAGGGCACCACGTTCACGATCATTCTACCCACAAACCTCGAGAAATTCCTTGAGAATAACAGCCGTCGAAACTGATATCTTCGATAGCATTCAGGATTGTTTTTTCACCATATCCAGAGGAATAATTTCTGTTCATCTTAGAGTTGGTCCCTTAAGGTGATTGAACGCGAAAATCTCAATCGCTGAGATTTAACGGTCGTCTTTGAGGCCGATGGATTTTTTATATTCAGAATTAAGGATGGATATCCTTTAAAAAATGAAAAAACTCCTCACTAAGCTGTTCGACATCCGCGAAGGCGAAGGATTAAAGGCTTCTCTGATGTTTGCCTATGTCTTTCTCCTAATTTCCTCGTTGTTGATCCTCAAACCGGTACGCCAATCCCTCTTTTTGGTCAAATTCGGTTATGAACAACTTCCGTATGTCTATATGTTGATGGCCCTTTTCGGAGGTTTGGTCGCTTGGCTACTGTCAAAACACACCCAGAAGGTGCGCCTTGATGTTCTCATCATCGCGACCATAATCATCTCTATCCTCTTTCTTTTCCTTTTCTGGATTTTGCTCCATTCTGGATACCAGGGAGGCTGGTTCCTGTATGCCTTCTACATTTGGGTGGGTGTATTCGGAGTCACGACAGCCGCTCAATTTTGGATTTTGGCCAATCACATCTTCAACGCCAGGGAGGCCAGACGGCTGTTTGGTTTGATCGGGACTGGAGCCATATGCGGAGGGATAGCAGGCGGTTACTTGACCAATTATCTGGCTCCTCGCCTGAGAACCGAAAACCTGATTTTTTTCTGCATCGGGTTTTTATTCATCTGTGTCGGCCTGATCTGGGGAGTTTGGAACAAAACCGGACGAGGAAGCTATCGGGAAGGGATCTCCAGAGGAAGACGCCCAGAGCAGGCTGAATCCACAGAAAACCCACTAAAATTGATTCTCGATTCCCGTCATCTCGTTTACCTGACCGGTATTATCGGCGTGAGTGTCGTGGTCGCCAACCTGGTCGATTACCAGTTCCAAGCTGTGGCCTCCAGAACCATCACCGAAGCCGACCGACTGACCGCTTTCTTCGGTTTCTGGTTGTCCACTTTTAACTTGGCCTCCTTAGGCCTTCAATTGTTTCTCACCGGTAAGATCATGAAATATTTTGGTGTGGCCGTCTCCCTCCTCTTTCTGCCGGTGGGGCTATTTTTCGGAGCTATGGTCATCCTTGTCCAACCCGCCCTCTGGTCAGCCATCCTTATCAAATTTGGCGACGGAAGCATGAAGCATTCCATAAACCGGGCTGGGTCTGAGCTTCTGGTTCTACCCATTCCGGCTCAGATTAAGAACAGAGCCAAGGCTTTTATCGATATCTTCATCAGAAATTTTGCCGAAGGGTTTGGCGGCCTCCTGATTGCTATGACCATTGGTCTGGGATTTGCCGTCCGCCACGTCAGCTTGATCATCATCGGTCTTCTTGCCTTCTGGATTTACTTGATCGTCCTCGTTAAACGGGAATACATCAATTCCTTCAGGTTGGCTATCGAGAAAAGGACGATCCAGATCGAGCAGGAGTCACTAAACTTACAAGATGCGGCTGTCTTCAGCAGCTTCCTCAAAGTCCTCGAGGGAGACAACGAGAGACAGATACTCTATGTCTTGAATCTACTCGAAGATGTCGAGAATAAGGAGGTAGTTCCCTATCTCGAGAAGCTAATTAAACATCCATCCGACGAAATTAGGGCTCTGGTTTTGAGGATGGCGCCTGCCTATGATGGACTGGACATGTCATCCGAGGCAATACGCCTGCTCGACGCTGGGAACCAGGCTGTCCAGACGGAGGCCCTCCGGTATCTCTGTCAAACGGCCGCCGAGAAGGTCGAGACGTTGAAGACCTATCTCAACCATGATGATCCATCTCTCCGTTGTACGGCCATGATCTATGCCTCACACGAATGGAAGACAAACAAGGAATTCCGTGAAGAGATCGATATGAAGAGCTTGATCGTCGACATGTTCAAGACCCTGCGGAAAGGAGATGTCAAGGCGGAGCTGAGGGAGTGTATTAAAATCAACATCGCAAAGGTATTGGGAGATGTCGACAACCCCGAACTTTATCCTTATCTCTACATGCTGCTCAACGATGAATCTCAAGCTGTCGTTAAGGAGGCAACGACAAGTGCGGGAAAAATCACATCAGAAGAATTCATGCCCATCCTGATTAAACACCTTATCACCAGAGAAGTTCGCCCTTTTAGCAGAGCGGCCCTAGCCCAGTACGGAGAGGAAATCATCGACCCCCTCATCTCCTACCTGGAAAGTCCGACCGAGGACATCAGAATTCGCCTCGCTATTCCCAAAGTTCTGTCTTTGATTGAATCTCAAAAGTCGGTCAGTCTTCTGACGAAAAATCTTGATCAGAGAGACCTCTTCCTGCGCTATGAAGTCATGAAGGCTTTAAACAAACTCAGGGCCCGATTCCCTCTGCTTAGATTTGATAAGACCTTCATCGCAGCTCAAGTCTCAGCAGAAATGACACGGTATAACCGCCTGTTATCGATACTGATCAGGGAGAACCTTATCCTGTCTGCCATGAAAGCCGGTGATTCCTCACCAGATGAAGGTGATGAAATCATCAAGGCCCGTAAACTTCTGAATCATGCCCTGGAGGAAAAACTCGAGGAAATCCTGGAGATAATCTTCCGGCTTCTCGGATTGAAATACCCGGCAAAAGACATGTACAATGCTTATCTGGGAGTGAAAAGTGACAGGCCTAACCTGAGGGCTGACGCCATCGAGTTTCTGGACAATATTCTTGAGACAAGCTTGAAAAGGGTACTCATCCCGATTATAGAGACCTCACCAAAGAAAATTTCTCACAAAAACGCCCAAAAGATCCTCGGGATGCCTGTCCCGACTGAGGACGAGTGTTTTGATTTTATCCTTCACGGTGAGGACAAATGGCTTAAAGTTTGTACTCTCTACCTCATAGCCAGGATAAACTATAA
>CAYGBF010000094.1:0-8566 GCA_964348035.1 uncultured Eubacteriales bacterium
GGGTGAACAGGTCTCGACCGGTGGTCAAATGCTCTTGAGGAGAAATCTGGATGCCGGTGATAATACCCGAAAAGGGCGCCCTAATTTTTGTTTTTTCCAGGTTGAGGCGGGCTCTTTTGACTTCGATTTCGGCTTGAGTGAATCCTTTGCTGGCAGCCAGAATTTCTTCTTTCTTCTCCCCAGATTCGATCAGAGCCAATTCATACTCAGAACTGGCTGTCTCGAACTGCTTCTTGGAAATCAGTCCCTTCCGGTAGAGCTCGCTCGACTTTTCAAACTCCTTCTTGGCCAGTTTGATCACATCCTTGTTCGCTTCGAGAGATCTATCTTCTATCGAGGAAAAGCGTTTCTCGACCAGAAGTTCTGATAAGACACTTAACCGTGAGGCCTCGGCCCTTTCAAGCTCCAGTCTGTACTCCTTGTCATCCAGTTCTACGAGCAGCTTACCTGCCTTAACATGCTTCCCTTCTTCAACGTTAAACGACTTGACAACCCCAGAAACCTCAGCCTTCATGACAATCTTCTTGTTGGTCACAGCTTCCCCAGGAGCTTGCAGTTTAATGATCAAATCACCCTTCCTGGCTGGAGTCACCTTCACGGGCAGAGGGAGATCTGTCTGAGAGGCCTGTTCGGGATTCTCTGAAGAGATACTCTCAGAGTCTTCTGGTGCCTTCTTGATCACAAGAAAAAAAGCAACCAGGCCAAAAATGATGATGATCAGAGCCGTGAATAATATTTTCTTCGGAAATATCATGTCTGCTCCAGTCCTTCCCTCTTCCATCCCCTACAAACAGCTCTCTCTATATTATTCAGAACGCTTAAAAATGTCAATTTTCTCTTCTGGAGACAACCCTAAAGTAGGCTCCTTCCGTCGGCCGAAAAATTCATCCTATTCATATTAACGATGCTGGGGACATATACGTTTCAGATTTTGATAACAGGTGGGTTTTTGTGAATATTTCCTTAGGACTGATTGTCCTCATCGACCGCCGCCTGCAGCAATTCGAATAAATCCGGTAGGGCGGCGATCACTCTGTGCCAGCTTGGGATTCGGGTGGTCTCCGATGGATTTTGCCAGAAGACTGCTCCGGCCTTCTTGATTCCCTCGGCAAACTCTTCCACACACAGAGATTCACTGTGTCTGTCAAAAACCAGCTGGTTGATGGCGGCATCATTCTCGTAACGGACCACTGTTTCCTGGGCAATCTTCAGATAAATGTTGCTCAGAGTCTTGAAAAATCCTTCTGAAAACTGGACGCCTTCGGTGGCCAGGGTTCGAAAAATGGACTTGGCGATATCGACGATCATCTTCAGGATGCCTCGCTCTGGATCACCGGGAATCAGCTCTTGATGTTTATGGTCATAAGTATCCGCGATATCCACCTGGCAGATTCTATTCAGAGCCATGTTTCTGTAGACCTCAGCCAAGGTGGCTACTTCTATCCCCCAGTCTCCCGGAATTTTCAAGGTCAAGGCCAAATCCCGCCGCATCGCGATCTCGCCGGATAAGGCATAACGGAAACTGTCCATGTAGACCAGGAAGGGAAGATACCCTAACATCTTCTCCAGGGCGCGGATGAACGGAGTGAAGAACAACCGGGTAGCTCGACCATGCATCCTATCTGTGACTCGACTGTAAAACCCCTTACAAAACTCGTACTCAGAGTGTGGTGAACTCACAGGATAACAAAGACGGGCCAGGAGAGAGCGGCTGTAGTTGACGATATCACAGTCATGGACGGCGATGACTCGGTTTTTCCCCTTGGCCAGAACATAACCGAACGATATCCAGACAGCTCGTCCTTTCCCCTCGGTTCCCGGTGAGAATTTATTCTCATCGAGAAGCTCGTAAAGATTTCTCATCCGCGGCCCATCATTCCAGATGACGATGAGCTTTCTATGGTCTGAAAACCGCTGCCTGACTTCATCAAACTGGTCCCGGTTAGATCTATCCAAGCAGAGAACAATCTGATTGATGTAAGAGGCTTTTTTTAATTCTTTCATGATCTGGGGAAGGGCACCGCTTGAATATTCGCGGTAGAGGGAAGGAAGGACTAGGGCTATGGGCCTTATCCTAGAAAAATCCCTGAGATCTTCCTCTATTTTCTTAAGATTTTGCTTCCCTATCCTATGGAATGTCGTGATCACTCCGTTTTGGAAGAAATCAGACATCCAATCCTCCTTAAAATATGACTCAGCCCGCTTGGTCTTTATCTGCAATAGGTTACGCTTATAATTAGGATAGATAAAATGTTTTCATATGTCAATTCACGATCGGTTGTTACGCCCAGCGGCATACCGTGAGAAACCGTTCGTTAAGATCATCACCTGAATCTTGACAAATGATGATTGACCTTGATTTTTACTTTCTCTTTACAATACAAAACGATTTATGATAATACGAACTCTTAAACACCCATGAGCAGAAAGT
Source organism: uncultured Eubacteriales bacterium (assembly GCA_964348035.1). Classification (GTDB taxonomy): domain Bacteria; phylum Acidobacteriota; class Aminicenantia; order Aminicenantales; family Aminicenantaceae; genus CAYFXE01. Next base: position 2,432 of record CAYGBF010000094.1, read on the forward strand.
CCATCCTCACCCCAAAAACAATCGAACACGTTGAAAAGATCAAAAGAGCCGATGTCCTTGTCGGCATCCCCAGCTTCAACACCGAAAAAACCATCGGCCATGTCTTGAAGGCCGTCCGCCTTGGATTGACGAAATTCTTCCCGAAATACAAGAGTGTTATCGTCAATTCTGACTGTGGGTCCTCTGATGACACGCGGAAAATCGTTCGGAACGGTATGGCCGATTACCAAGAACTAGAGACAATCCTGATTGCTCACGAAAAACATCCCTTTACGCGGAGCCTCCATACACCTATATCAGAGATGGTCACCTCTTTTCGCGGCACACCCGGGAAGGGCAAGGCTTTCAGGCGGATATTCGATATCGCCCACACATTGAAAGCCAAGTGTGTCGTCGTCGTCGACGCCGACCTGCGTTCGATCACACCTGAATGGGTGCAGCTCCTGGCCGGTCCGATTCTCTTCAAGGACTACGACTACGTCACGCCTCTGTACTCCCGCCATAAATATGATGGGACAATCACCAATACCCTCATCTACCCTCTGACCCGCGCTCTCTACGGCCAGAGGATTCGCCAACCGATTGGAGGCGAATTTGGCTTCTCGAAAAAAGTCCTGGACCATTATGTCCAGAGAGATATATGGGATACGGACGTGGCTTACTACGGCATCGATATCTGGATGACAACCGTTGCCTTGGTCAATGGTTTCAAAATCTGCCAGTCTTTTCTCGGGGCAAAAATTCATAATCCAAAGAGCGTCGAAACTCTGGCTCCGATGTTCAAGCAAGTCATCGGCACCATTTTTTCTCTGGTTGAAGAAAACCAAGATGTTTGGAAAAAGATAAAAAGGAGTAAAGACCTCCCCACTTTTGGTTTTCAAGCCCGTGTTATCCCAGAGGAGGTTCCCCAAGATTTTGATGAGCTCTTCCATCATTTTCAGAAAGGAGTGAAAAAGTTCAATTGCATTTGGGAAGAAATCTTGAAGCAAGAAACCTATCGGGATCTCCAAAAAATGCTTCAGCTATCGAAGACAAACTTTGTTTTCTCATACGAACTCTGGGTCAAAACCATCTATGATTACATCCTCTTCAACCACCGCTTCCGGCACACCTTCATGGAGATGAGCCTGCCGTTGGTGCTCGAATCTATGATCCCCCTGTATTTTGGTTTCATGGCCTCCTTCGTCAAGAAAACACAGGATATGAATAATCAGGAAGCCGAAAAGGAAATCGAAAGAATCTCACTCGAGTTTGAACAATCCAAGAAATATCTTGCCGACAATTGGATGAAAAGAGACTAAGCGTCTCGACAGTATAGACACATCCGATGACCTTCGTCGACTGGATCATCATCGTCGGATACGCCGCAGGACTCATTCTCCTCGGCTGGTGGCTGGGCCTCAGACAGAAATCATCCGAAGACTACTATCTGGCGGGTCGTCGGCTTCCCTGGCTTCCGATCGGCTTCTCCACCATGGCCACCCAGCTCGGCGCCATCTCTTTTATATCCGCTCCCGCCTTTGTCGCTCTCCGCCCCGGAGGAGGAATGATCTGGCTGGGCTACGAACTCGCTGTGCCCCTGGCCATGATCGTTCTCATGGCCCTCCTGTTCCCGGTCTTCCACTCACTGAAGACCATAAGTGTCTACGAGTTTTTAGAACGGCGCTACGATGTCCGGACCAGAGTCGTGGTGAGCCTGATCTTCCAGGTGAGCCGAGGCATGGCTACAGGAGTGGCGGTCTATGCGGCGGCCATCGTCCTGTCTGTCGTTCTTCAGGTTCCTCTTGCCATGACCATCCTCCTTATCGGAGCCGTGGCCGTCATCTACGAACTCTTCGGAGGAATCCATGTCGACATCATCTCAGACACCATCCAGATGATCGTCATCCTCGGAGGAATTGTCATCATCGGAGCTGTAGGACTGCATCTGATCGGTGGCTGGTCATCCCTCGGTCAGTGGCTCGATCCAGAGAAATTCAGGGCCGTCGACTTTTCGTCTCATGGTTTCGGTGACAGCCAGGATTACGGATTCTGGCCGCTCTTCATAGGCGGATTTTTCCTGTATGCTTCCTACTACGGCTGTGACCAGAGTCAAGTCCAAAGGGAACTCTCTGCCCGGAGCCTAAAAGAATGCAAGTTAAGCCTGCTTTTCAACGGCCTCTGTCGGTTCCCGATCGTGCTTGCTTACTGTACTGTGGGACTCATCCTAGGAACCTATGTGGCTCAGAATTCCGGTTTCCTGGCTAAAATCCCTCAGGGGAATTATGATTATCTCCTTCCTACGTTTATCATGGAGACGATGCCTATCGGTGTTGTGGGCCTGATATTCATCGCTCTCATGGCCGCAGCCATGTCATCGCTGGATTCCTCGATAAACTCTCTCAGTGCGGCGACTGTGGAGGACATCTATAAAAAAATTCGCAAGAGAAATCTTGAGCCAGAAAAAGAGATCAGGCTATCAAAATTCTTTACTCTAGTCTGGGGAGTCTTCTGCATCACCTTTGCCTTTTTTGTGGGAGATATCTCTCCGACAATCATCGAATCTATTAACAAGATTGGATCAGCCTTCTATGGTCCCGTCTTTGCTGTTTTTCTGGCTGGGATTATGCTAAAAAAAGCAAAACCACTGGCGGCCATCGCCGGCCTGGGTGCCGGAGTGATGGTTAACCTCGGTCTTTGGCTGTTCGTCCCCTCCGTCTCCTGGCTCTGGTGGAATGCCGTCGGGTTCACCATAGCCACTGCTGTTATTTTTCTGGGAAGTATCTTTTTTCAGCCTACCTTCACCATTCAATACCGAGTTGGAATTCCCAAAGAAAAAATATTTTGGAAGGTGAGCTATGGAATTTTAGCGATGTATGTCATCGGCTTAATAGTCTTCCTGATTATTTTCCCCCGATTATTCCAATAAAAAAATATACAAAGAGCTCTACGTGAGTTCAGAAAATACAGTCTCTATGATCGATATTTTCTAAACCTTCTGTATCCCCAAACCCAGAGCAGAATTCCTACGATAAGGCTGAACACAAGAATACCTAAGGCGATAAAAGACGCTCGCGGCTCGAGCTCCTTCCAAGAGCCCCAAGCCACTTCCGCCCAAAAGACGATCCAGGCCAGCCAAACGAGTCTCAAAAGCCAAATGTACCAGGGTTTTTTTCTGATCTTGAGGAAGTGATGGCTGTCTTTGGCTTCCATTGTCTATCCCTTTCCCTGGGTGGTGTCGATGCCGTACTCGGGTAGGTTGAGACGCCACCATCTTTCTGCGTTCTTCTGTCTCCCGTAGCCAAAGGCCGCATCCATCCGGGTGAACAGACCGTCGAGCACCGGTATTTTGGCGCTCGAGGCCTTGACGATCTCATGGATGAGAGTTTTATCTTTTTTTGCCCAGGGACAGACAGCAATACAGATGCTGCACCCTGAAGTGGATTCCTGCCAATAGGCTAAACACTGGGGCGAATCCTCGAACCAGGTTTGATGGCCCGGATTGTTCCACTCCCCTTTGACCTCAAAACTCGGCTCATCATCAAACGATAGGCACCTCGAAGGACAGGCCTCGGCGCAGCGCTTACAGACTTTGCAGAACTCGAGAAGTCCGAAGTCGATGGGTTTGTCGGTGGCCAGCGGCAGATCCGTGATCACCTTACACAGGCGGACCGTGGGGCCGTATTCGGGAGTGATCAAGCGATTCGTCCTGGCCATCTCTCCTAAACCCGCATCGTAGGCGATGGCTACGCTCGAACCCAAATCGTTCACACTGGGTATGGCCGCATACCCCAATCCTCTTATGAACTCGGCCAATCCCGCCACCAGGAATTCACACCGGCTGTACCCCATGGATGAACCCGCAGAACTGATGGCTGTGGGAGAGCACTGAATATTGTCCAAGGACATCTGAACAGCCATGGCGATCGCATACCGACATTTATCCGGAATCACGTTTTTTTCATCGTTCCCGTAAGGCTCATCCACCGCTTCGAAAACGATCCTCTTCCCTCTTTCGACCGCATTGATGTGTCTCCGATCAAGGATCGTGATCCCCGTGTTGGCCGCTCCGAAGTAGCGGGCCGCTGCCTTAATCAACCGCGCCGCCTCTTCCGGACTCGACTCATACCGCTCGACTTCTCGCTTTTCGGGCGGTTTCGCAAACTTACTATTCCAGGATCTTGTTCCTCTGTTGAGCCCTCCTAACCTAGAGATGACCCAGCCCGCATCCGCCAGGGCTCGGTCTTCGAGCCGGTAACCAGGCCGTTTCTCCTTAAAATACTGCTGCTTTTTTTTCTGGCTCCGCTGTCGAAGGGCTTTCGCGTTTTCCATTCCATAGTATTTGACGAAGGAACCAAAGACGTTTTTCTCAGATTCAAACCTTGAATAAACGCTGTCATCGACAGCCAGTTTGAGTTTATCGATGGTTTTAACCCACCAGGGATGTCCATTACCCTGAACTGTGGTGGTGGTTGCGGACCGTTCTAGCTCTGAAGCTAAGGTCCCTCCTACTACAGCACCCATCCCGCCTGCGCCCAGCCTAAAAAAATCTCTTCGATTCATGTTATTCTCCCGCGATTAAATATCACTCTGAACAAGTGGTTTCGTATGAATCATCGTGGATGTTTAATTCTTTCGAATTGAATCTGCTCAGTCAAGGATTTTAAGGTTTTAACCTTTCCCTCGCTTTTATTGAGAAATTGGTTTATCGACTGATTTAGGCAGGATTAATCCGTGTCCCATAGGAAAGAGCTCGGGAATGGACACGGGCAGCCGGCCCCTGATTTCAATCTCTCCCAAAAGCGCTTTGACCGCCGTGATCTGAGCTTCCCTCGTGTATCTGTAGACACACATGTAAGAATCTACTTCGGGGAAATGCCTCAAGAAGTAGGGACTGCCGAAGGAGATGACCACGACCGGGGTCTCACTCCTGGCCGCCTCCCGAACCAACTGAATATGGTCCAGACTCAGATCAACACTTCCCTTCCGAGCTCGGCGGGCTGAAAAAAGAGCAAAGAGAAGAACGTCTGCTCCTTCGGCCAGCTTCTTACCTTCTTCGAGGTACTTTTCTCCCGTTGTGGCTTCTGCATAGAAACTGACGAGATCAGGGAACTTCTCCCTGATTTCACCAATCAGGGCTCGGCCAGCATAATATCCCCCCGGGTCACTGCTCAACGAGAAAACGGCAATTTTCTGGCCAGGATCGGACAGAGGAAGAACCCCCTCGTCATTCTTCACCAAGGTGATCGCTCCTTCGTAGGCTTGCTGGGCAAGCTGAAGATGAGTTTTGGACCCTAAGATATGATCGAGAGTATCTATCTTGACGAGTTTTCTCTTATGGAGGCCGAGCCTCGCTTTGGCCTCCAATATTCGGCCGACCGAATCATCGATCCTCTGCTCTGAGATCTCTCCTGTTTTCACAGACTGGATGAGGGCATCGATCACATCTTCGGTGGCCGGGGTTTTTAAGATCATATCCACTCCAGCCTGGACTGCTTTAACCGCGGCATCCTCGGGAGAGTAAAGTCTAGTAACACCGTCCATGGTCATTGCATCAGAGACGATTAATCCGGCGAAACCGAGGTCCTCTCTAAGCAGTTTGGTGATGATGCGCGGAGAGAGAGTGGCCGGAAGATCAGGAGTGGGATCAAGCGCCGGAAGGTAGAGATGAGCCGTCATGATGACAGAAACACCGGCTTCGATCGCCTTTCTGAAAGGATAGAGCTCGACGTTCTCGAGGCGTTCGAGATCTCCGCTGACCGTGGGCAGCTCGAGATGGGAGTCTTTGTCCGTATCCCCATGGCCGGGAAAATGCTTGGCTGTCGTCAGCAGACCATGATCCTGGCATCCTTTTATGAAAAGTGCAGCCAAACGGCTGACATCTTCCGGACTCTCTCCGAAGGACCGGACATTGATGATCGGGTTTTCAGGGTTGATGTTGACATCAACCACAGGAGCGTAGGTTAGGTGGATACCGATGGCCCTGGCCTCGCGGGCCGTGACTTCACCCATCCGGTAAACGGCGTCCTCTTCTCCGATGGCTCCCAAGGCCATCAACGGGGGAAATTGAGTCGTCCCCTGAATCTGATTTCCTAAGCCCCTCTCCAGATCCGAGGCGATCAACAGGGGAATCTCGGCCCATGTTTGGCAGGCATT
>CAYGBF010000095.1:0-13186 GCA_964348035.1 uncultured Eubacteriales bacterium
TCAAAGCCCTCCGGTACGCTCCAGATTACCCCGGTCTGAAAGGCAAGGATCTCACACCCGGTGAGCCTCTCGTCGAGTATTTCAAAAAAAAATCAAACGTTAATATCGCTAAGCGATTATGTACATCAGGTTCCCAATTCCGTGACTGTTCCTTGACCAAACGGGTCCCCCGTAATCTTCACACACCTAAGTCACAGGTTCAAGTCCTGCCTCGCCCACCATTTATTCTCAATAACTTAGCTTTCACTTCTTCGTTATCTTCGTCTTTCGTGATCAAGTTCATAAATAATCTATATAAACCTCAAAAAATTAATTATTCTCTTTTTCCAATAATTTCTTAAGATTTCCTCCTTCTGCCCCCACATGTTTATCATGAACTTTTCTCAATTTCTCCATTCCTTTCTTAAAGAGCACCCGAAAAAGTCTCAAAAATCGCATGTAGGTTACAGCCGTAAAAACAGAGTATGAACCTTTGGGTTCAATCTGCCATTCCACCTTAGGAGATACTAAGGATATGGGAAAATAAAATTTAAAGACTATTTTTCTGTTGGGGACGACTTCAGAACAGATTCCTTTATATTTTTTTACTTTTCCCATCACATATTGTTCAGCATAAAAGGTCGAACTTTCCTTCAACGGCTCTCCTTCGGTCCATTTAAACAGGACATGGTCTTCGGGATGCCAACTCCTGTAATTTCGCTCAAGGCTGGTGAAAAATTCCCAAATTTTTTCCGGTGAGGTCCTGATTTCTATCGCATGTTTTAGCACAGAATGTTTGAATAATGCCATCGGTTCCTCCTTCAATATGGCTTTAATACTCAATCATACTGATTGTATCCGACGAGGAATGGAAATTTATACTTATTGTTGGTTAACTTTGGCGGGGACGATCCCCGGAGAGAACCGTCCCTCTTATTAACTGGATTTTATCGATCAATCACGCAGCGGGTCTTTCCGTACGGTAACAGATTTGGTCATGGAGGCGCCGTTAACCGTCAGAGTGACCTTGAACACACCCGGTTCGGCCGGAATCGGGTTCATCTTCTGGGTTCTTCTGTTGATGCCTCTGTATCTCTCTCCTCGCTTCTCGAGGGATTCCTCCAATTTGTCACTGATTTCCCTTCTTTCTTCCCGTTCAGTGGTTATTAGGTATTTGTCGAAAAGTTTCTTCTCCTCTTCGTTCAACTCCGGCGGATCGAACTGAAAATTCCAGAGATGCTTGTTGATACCGGGTTTTCCTTTGAGTTCGAAAGTCTTTCTGAGTTCACCTTTCCAATCAGCAATAGTCAGCTTGGCGTCCTTGGCTCCTTCTCCTAGATAGTAGCTGATCATTGCCCCGCGGGGAGGGTTTTCACCCCTGAACAAAAACTGTCCCCGGGAGCCGCCCCGGCTGATGTTCATCCATTGGGTTGCCACGCGCTGATCGAAAAGATAGGCTGAGGAGGCTTGGATCTCTTTGGTCATGTGCTGGAGAGGGGTGATGTCGTCACAAATCCAGATGCCGCGGCCGTGGGTGCCGATAATCACGTCGTTATACAGAGGATGGATCATAAGATCATGAACAGCCACAGTCGGAAGGTTATCCATGAAGCGATCCCATTTCTTTCCGCCATCTGTGGATATGAACACGCCAAACTCTGTTCCCAGGAAAAGCAGGTTTTTGTTCTTATGGTCCTCGCGGATGACGTAGGCGACCTGGCCATCTGGAAGGTTGCTGCCGATGCTGGTCCAGGTTTTTCCGAAGTCGGTTGTCTTGAAGACCCAGGGCTTGAAATTGTCGCTGCGGTGGCCGTCGAAAGTCACATAGCAGGTGCCTTCCTCATAATGGGAGGCTTCAACGCGGCTGACCCATATGCCTTCAGGAACTCCTTTAAAATTTGGTCTCAGGTTGGTCCAGGTCTTCCCACCGTTTGTGGTCAACTGGACATTCCCATCATCGGTTCCGGCCCAGATGATTCCCGGTTTGAGCGGAGATTCGGAGATGGTGACGATGGTGCAGTGATTTTCTGCGCCTGTGACATCGGCTGTCAGTCCTCCCGTTTTTCTGCTGATCTTAGCGGGAGTCGGAGATGACAGATCTGGGCTGATGATCTCCCATGACTCGCCGCGGTCCAAGGTTTTGAACAGGAAGTTCCCGCCAAAATAGACAGTGTCCGGGTTGTGGGGCGAGATGATGATCGGGCTGTTCCAGTTGAACCGGAAAGGATTATCCTTACCCCATCCCCCTTCTTTCTGCATCTTCAACAGCTCCTTTGTCACGTAGTCGTCATAATTGATGATGTTTTGTTTTCGGGGCCTGATGGATTGTGCTTCCCGGGTTTCCACATTGACTCGGCGGATATTTCCCTGCTGGCTTTCGGCATACACTGTGCGCCAGTCCGTGGGGTCGACCGGCGTGTAAAAACCGTCACCGCCTCCTATTTTGAACCAGTGATCGGTCAGGATGCCGGCCCTGTCCCGGCTTAAGGAAGGACCGCCCCACGAACCGTTGTCCTGAAGCCCGCCGTAGACATAATAAGGATCGCGCATATCTGCCCCGATGGCATAGAACTGGCTCAGGGGAAGGTTGTCAAAAAAGATGTAATTTTTCCCGTGGTCATGGGTAAGTGCGGCCCCTCCGTCGTTTCCTATGTAATAGCGGTCTTTGTCATTCGGGTCTGACCACAACGCATGGTAGTCGCCGTGAATGCCTGTATTCTGCCTTTCGAGTGTTTTCCCCCCATCCTTGGAGATGTGGTACCTGCCGGAGACGACATAGACAATCTTGTCATCAACAGGATTAAGGTAAATATGGCTGTAGTAGAAGGGACGGTTGTTATACCGGTTCATGTACTGCCAGGTTTCTCCCCCGTCTTCTGTCCGGTAGATGCCGGTCCCGAGTTTGGTCATATCTTTATAATCGGGATTATCCTTTCCGTCAGGAAGCTTTTCTCGGGGTTGAAAGCCATGCTCGACAAAAGCCATCAGAACCTCTGGCTTACTCCGGCAGATGGCCAAACCGATCTTCCCTGTGTCTCCTTCAGGAAGCCCGTTGGTCAGCTTAGTCCAAGACTCTCCGGCATCGGTCGACTTGAAAATGCCGCCGTTTGGACCGCCGCTGTCGAAGCGGTAGGGTCTCCGGAGTCGCTGCCAGAAGCTGACATACAGAACGTTATCATTCTTTATATCCATGACCAGATCGATGGCGCCGGTTTTTCCGTCATCGGGCAGTCCGTTGATGAGCTTCTTCCATGTTTTACCACCATCTGTCGTCTTAAAAAGGCCCCTGTCTCCTGTGTACCCCCAGAGATGACCGCCAGCCGCGACATAGACGATATCAGGATTCGAGGGGTGGGTGATGATCCTGGATATGGAATGGGTATCTTTAAGCCCCATGTTGGTAAAGGTCTTCCCCCCGTCTGTGGATTTGTAGATCCCGTCACCCCAGGCGATGCTGTTTCGCGGGTTTTTTTCACCCGTACCAACCCAGATAATCTCAGGATTCTTCTGGAAAAAGGCCACATCCCCTATCGAGGAGGCCCCGTAGGTGTCAAAAATGGGCTCCCAAGTGATACCGGCGTTTACAGACATCCAGACGCCGCCTGAGGCCGATCCGATGAGCACAATCGTGAAATCATCATCCAGGGCCTCGATGTCAGAGATACGGCCTGACATGTTGGCCGGACCGATGTTGCGCCATCCGAAGGCTTTAGTTTCCTCCTGGTCTTCGGCTTGAGCCTGGCTCTGTCCGGGTACGACCAAGATAAATAAAGCCGCGATGACACCCAGGATTAAAGCTGTGTGTTTTTTCCCGATACTCATTAATATTCCTCCATTTTTTTGCTATTTGGTCGGATTTATAAAGATATGCCGTCCTGGCTGAAGCAATTATATAAAAAAATTTGAGAAAAAGAAAAGGGAAAAAAACTTGTTGATTGCAGCCCTAGACTTCTTTTCCTGGATGATAAGAGCTTTCCTGATAAGGCCTGAGGCTATTTTTTCTTTAACAACGGTTTAAGGATAATATTTATTCCGATTATTATGAGCAAAATCGGAAACACGGGTATGTTCAGTCCGAAGACAGAACTGACTCCGAAGGCTAAGGCCACCAGGCCTAAAACGAGCCAGAAGGCATTGACCTTTATTCCATACAGGTAGCGGATGCCCATGAGTCCCAGGATGATAACTCCCACGCCGATGAGCCAGGTTCCTTCGGGAACAGCGCCTTCAGGTGCCAGCCAGAGTCCACCGATCATGATCAGGAACAATCCCCAACCGATAGCGTCCAGCCGCTTGTCTAACTCTCTTTTTCGAGAACCTGGATTTCCTATAGGTTTATCGGACTCCCGCTTCATACTAATCCTCCTGCGTTCATTTTGAAAAACAATATCAGTAATAGACAACAGAGTCAACAAGGCATGAAAAAGTCGTGTTGACTTAGCAAAATTATTTGGTTATTATACCAATTATGAAAATAACCGACAAACAAAAGGTCCGGTTCGAAACAAGGGCAGCTGTCTTGAAAGCCCTGGCTCATCCGACCCGGCTGTTCATGGTCGAAGAGCTGGCCAAAAAACCTCACTGTGTTCGTGAGCTTACGGATATGGTCGGATTAGACATCTCTACTGTCTCAAAACATTTGTCATTACTTAAAACGGCTGGCCTGGTTCGAGACGAGAAAAAGGGTAAACAAGTCTACTACAGACTTCACCTGCGCTGTGCCTTGAATTTCCTGGACTGTGTTGAAGAAATCCTTCAAGAACAACTGAAAGATCGAATTCAGGCAGTAAAATGATCTAGCTGTGACTGTCCTTAACAAGATTTTTTTATCGAACTGAGGAGGAACAACTTATATGGAAGACAAAGCGTGCCTAACAAAGCAGCCTAAAGGGCTTAGCTTTTTCGAGCGCTACCTGAGCCTCTGGGTGATCTTGTGTATCATCGGAGGAGTCGTACTCGGAAGACTCGCGCCCAAGGCCGCAACTTTCTTAGACGGCCTGGCGATTCGTGTCAACGAAGCACCTGTCGTCTCAATCCCCATCGCAGTCTGTCTGTTTTTCATGATGTATCCGATCATGGTCAAAATAGATTTTACCGAGGTTATCAAAGCCGGGAAAAACATCAAACCGGTAAGCTTAACCCTCTTCGTCAACTGGGCCGTAAAACCGTTCACGATGTATGTTATTGCTCTTTTTTTTCTTGGCCTTGTTTTTAAAAGCTTAATCGGGACCGAGGCGATTGATTACATAAAGATGCCATTGGGCTTAGATCTTGCCCTCGGGGCCAAACACGGGGCCGGGACGGTCGTTTTGGTCGATGGCGTAAAAATGTTGGCTGTTCCTCTGTGGCGCAGCTATCTCGCAGGCTGTATCTTACTCGGGATCGCCCCCTGTACAGCCATGGTCTTGGTCTGGGGGTATCTGGCCAAAGGAAATGACGGACACACGCTCGTTATGGTGGCGATAAACTCTCTGACAATGCTTTTCTTGTACGGTCCTCTAGGAGGATTCCTGCTGGGAGTGGGCCGTCTCCCTGTCCCATGGCAAGCCCTTTTTCTCTCTATCGGCATCTACGTGGCCCTCCCCCTTGTCGCAGGATACATATCAAGAAAATTGATCATTGCCAAGAAAGGTCTCGACTGGTTTAACACAAAATTCCTCCATGTTCTGACACCCGTGACGATTTCGGCCCTGCTCGTGACACTCGTGTTGCTGTTTTCATTCAAAGGAGAGGTGATCCTGTCGAATCCGCTGACGATTCTATGGATTGCGATCCCCCTTTTCATCCAAACAAATCTCATATTCTGGATCGCTTATGGGTTATCTAAGGTGCTGAAACTAACCTATGAGGATGCCGCCCCCTCGGCCATGATCGGCGCCTCGAATCACTTTGAAGTGGCTATCGCGACGTCTGTTATGCTCTTCGGGCTTTCGTCGGGTGCAGCCTTGGCAACAGTTGTCGGAGTCCTGATCGAAGTCCCGGTGATGTTGATGCTGGTTAGGATATGCCTCCGAACTCAAAACTGGTTCAAGGCATAGAATTGTAATAGGGTGAGAAAGCTAAAAATCAAGATCTGTCCCTCCTGGTGATAGAAGAGGATATTAGCGGTCAGCGTTTGATTTTCCTGGCTTTAGGCGGAACCCAGTGCTCGATGAATTGATTCCTGCCCTCGTATTCGTCGACCAGGTCCTGGAAAATCGCCCGCATCTGTTCGTAGGGAAGAGTGCCGATAATCATCCGGCCGTTGATGATCATCGTCGGCGTGGAGCGGATGCCGTAGGCGAAGCGGTCTGAGGTCTTTCGGTATTCTGTTCCTGTGTTGATGATTGTCCGAACCAAGTCTTGAGTGGCCGGATCATCCTCTGCCCCCTCCACTCCGTATCTTCTCGCCAATTCTCGACGCCATTCGGGACTGCGGGCGGAGTTGAAATTGGCAAAGATCTCGTCATGGATGGCCAAAAACTGCCCTGGATCATAGGCAGCCATGTACGACAGCTCACAGGCCCCGGGGTGGATATCCTTATCGACGACCGTGTTGCACTGACCCTCTAGAGGAAAAAACTGGAAGACGACATTCATCTTCCCGGCGAACTCCTCTTTGAGTCTGTTGAGCTGCTGGGTCAAGAACAGGCAGTCCGGACAGAGGAAGTCCGAAAACTCGATCACCTGGATGGGTGCGTCCTCGAAAACCTCGGTCGAGCGGACAGTCCAGTAGGGTGAGAGGAAGCTCGGATTGCCGACGATCGGGAGGTCGCGGAACTGCTTGATAATCCTGAGCGCCACGGCTGACTGAGCCTCTTTTCGGGCTTCATGATACTGGATCATCCCGTAAGCACCGAGGGCAGTGATGAAGGCAAAAGTCAGAAGCATCTTCAAGGATGGCTTGAGAAACCGCCGAAAAAAACCGACATGCCCCCGCCCGACTCCGAAGCGCCAAAACAGGATAAAGCTCAGGATGGAAAAGATGTAGAACCCCGTACAAAACAGACACAAGCTTCCCATGACGGCCACGGAATAAACAAGAAGGCCTACGACTCCCAGCCCACTCAAAAGGGCGATAGAGGCGTTGGTCCGCTCGAAGCTCTCGGTAGGAAAAAGCGCTCCCAGGGCAACGAGGGCCCCGACGATGAGGCCGAAATAACCGATCGGAATCCCGATCACTTGAGAAATAACGGAATAGGCCGAACTATCACAGTTGAGAAAAGCGCTGATGTCGCAGAACGATCCTTCAAAGATGGATATGGGGTAGTTGGCGAGAAAGAAGTGCCGGATGGTGAGGATGGAAAACACCATCATCCCGATCCCCGAGCAAAAGCTTAAGATCCTCAGCCATCGGCTTCCAGCCAACGTTAATGTCTGTTTCATCTAAAATTTCTCTTATTAGTGTCTCGGATATGTCAATCTAGGATACTCTTCTTCTATTCGTAGATCAAGGGATGTGCGTCAGCCTCCCCTCGTCTTAAGACAGTTTAACCTTTCACTTTTGCTTCGATCAACCGGCCTCCGATTAAGCCCAACCACGTACCGATTCCAGAAAGGACTATGGCGTAGACAAAGAGCACAAAGCCGTAAGACCTCTGGTTTAAGTCCGAGGAGGAAAGCAGCACTATGAGGGAGATCGAGAGGAGGATGAATAAACTGGATAAGAAGATTTTTTTCTTCAACAGGGGCGTATTGGCCCGTTTAAACCTGAGCCAGCCGTCATACAGTCCGGATAAAGTGGCGATGACAGCTGCACAAGGCAGAAGCCAGACGATGGCTTCTGCCATGGCCGATAGAGCCGATGGCATACGGATAATATTTATCATATTAACCAGGCTGATCAGGAATAGAGTCAGCACAAACGCCAAAGGAAAGTGGGTCATGACCGGGTGAATGTGCAGTTTCATGATCATCCGGCGTTTGGCAGAGACGGGGGATTCATACTCCTCGAAAATTTTCCCTTTGAACCCGCAAGCCGGGCAGACTTCCGGCGGTTCTGAACGTTCTGAAATATACCCACACACCTTACATCTGTAGAGTTTCTTCATGTCATCCTCCTGGAAAGACGATTCTACAATTCCTTTTTCCTTTTGGAAAGTAAAAAAAGTGCTCAATTCTGGCGGGAAAACATACCGACCATCAACCCGACACTCATCAAATCTCTCTCGGGCAGGTAGGCTGCGTAAAGCTGAAGAGCGGGCAGGGCAAGGTTCCGAATATAGATTCTCACGGATATCCCGAAGCTGTGGATAAATTCAGAGTCGAACAATCCACTTATCGTGTCTGAGAAGAAGGCGTAATCATAGAAGGCCACGCATTCCATACCTCATCAATACCCGCCGGGACTGTGATCTCTTTGATGATGGCTCGGTTAATCATGATGTCTTCGGACATATCTTTATCTCCTGAGAAAACGATCATTCGGCTGGAAGATCAACCCAAGATTAACTAAGATATTGCTCTCAGCTTTGAATTTCCTGGTCACTTAATTCTTCAATCCTGAATATGACCTTCGCCAGAGGATCTGGACACTGCCACTCCTGCAGAAGGTCCAAGATCCCCTCACCCTCCTGGGATTGGATGAGGGCAGCCGAAAGGGTCGGTAATATGCTTCCTAAGGCAAAAATGCAGACTTTCTGGCCGGGGGGAATCTCTAGCTTCGCATTCTTGACGAAAAAAATCGTTCCGATTTTTGAGCGACTGCATTTGCCTTCCACTTTTACGATGGTGATTTTTAGATCTTTAAATGTCATTCCCAATCTCCTAGTCTTCTCTATTATATTAGTCTGTTCTTCATTTTCAAAAGACCCAACTCGAACGAGCACAGCCTCGGATAGCTCGTGTTATCGATCGAGCGCCGATAGAGGTTACGATTGGGATTAATACTTAATCCCTTTCATGTACCCGATTAACCTGGGAAAGTTCCCCTCGTAACAGGAATTCTGTATTCTTGTAGTCTGTAGGACTTCAAAGTGATTGACCTGAGGTTCTAGCTCGAGGAGGTATTTTTCATCATCCGGAAAGTATACGGCTTTTTCCGCGTCTGGACCCGAGAATTTTTTTATGGCTTCGAATGAGTCCCATAGAGTTATCATTTTAAATTCTGCTTCTCCGTTCTCGATCCGTCTCAGCACAAACACTCCTCTATTTCCCTCGGTTGACCTGCACCCTTCGACTCCTGTCTTTTTGATGTAATCGAAGTACTCGTCTCCGAGCGAAGCGGGAGTTTTCCCTTGCCAGATTCTAGCAATCATAATGCCTCCTTATTTTGGGCGATTTCGCCCTTTAAATTTCTTTTGTTGACTTCATAGAACTTAAGTTTTTTCACGGATGAACAAGACTCCTTATTCCGAGTGAGCATGGCGGTCACTCCCATTACCATCAGCAGTGCTGCCATCAGTATTCTCGGGCTGAGAAGCTCACCTCCAGCAAACCAACCTACCAGGATAGCCACAACGGGATTCACGTAGGCATGGGTGGAGACCTGGGAAGGAGAGGTCTTCTTCAGCAGCCAGAAATAGGCCGTCAAAGCGATGATCGAACCGAATACGACTAGATAAAGCATAGAGAAAACCGATCGAGGCGAGACCGAAAGGAAAGACAGTTCTTCCCGACTCAGGAAGCTCACGCAAACAAGAGCTCCTCCCCCGCACAGGAGAGTCATCCCTGCGACAAGGGTAGAGCTTTTAGGAAGGACGACGCGTTTCGAGTAAACCGCTCCGATGGCCCATAATAATGTCCCGATTAACAAAACCGCAGTCCCTGTTGGATCTACCGGCATTCCGCTCAAAATCTTAGAGGGCTCCACCAAAACGAACACACCCCCCAGCCCGACGACAAGACCGAAAATCACACGTAAGGTCAGAGGATTGTCATGGCTTCGGAAAGCCTGCAGGAGTGTCATCCAAACGGGATTGGTGGCTATGATGAGGGCCGCCACCCCCGAGGGAACCGTCTGTTCACCCCAGGCCAAAGCTCCGTGTCCACCTAAAAAAAGGAATGATCCTATGATGACAGCCTTTACCCAATGTGTCGCATTAGGACGCTCTTCGCCCCTCCATCGAGCCCAGCCGTACAGAATCCCGCCGGCTAAAAGTGAACGGCTGCCCATCATGAAGAACGGTGGAATTGTCTCGACGGCGAAGCGAATAGCCAGGTAGGTAGATCCCCAGATGAAGTAGATGGCCCCGAAGGCGAGGATTATTTTCATCTTCAACGTAAGACATCGAGCCCTTGTTAAAAATATTTTTCTGAAGGGAGGATTATGAGGCTTGAGTGTTTTTAGGACCGAAGATAACATATATAACCATCCTATTAATTATTGATGGTTAGATTTTACCGAGAAAATTATAACTTGTCAAGTCTTTTTTGATGGTTATATAAAAAAAAGCAGTAGAGGAGAATTTCTTTTCGGGTTTTAAAAATCTAGGCGGGAATCAATCTCTGGAAAATGATGATCACTGGCAGAATTACTTTTTCATTTTTCTTTCATAATAACGTTTGGCTTTGGCCCGGTTGCCACAATCTTTCATATCACACCATCGTCTGCTCCTGTTCCGGCTTCTATCCAAGAAAAGCCAACCACAGCCACGATCATCGGCACATTCTCTTACTCTATCCAATTTATCAGAAGTCAACAGATTTGCGGCTGACCAAACAACAGGATTCAGCATCCAATCCAGACTATCTTTATTCCCAGTTACGTCCCATGAAAAACCGGCTTGGCTCTGAATCAACCGTGACTTAGACATGGCTTTGGAGGTATTCCTGTTTAACAGGCTTAGGTCTTTTTGAAGAGGAAGGGAGCCGGCAGCAATCGAGGAAAAAATACGATAAATTGCTTCTCTCAAATTGACAGCATGTTTCAGGACTTTATCTGATCCGGATGGGTTCTTTTTTGCTTTGCTGGTCAATCGTTGAGCATCATCTTCAGAGATAATCCCCGTCTGAAGACTCCATATCACTAAGTCTTGGTAGGTATTTAATCTTTCTCGAGGATTTTTACTCGCATGCATACCCACCGTGTTGGCAAAATCCAGACAGAGCTTCCCGTCTAAGAAATCCGGATCACCCGAGCGTTGCTTTACTTTAATCAATTTACTCCCCAAAAAAATATCCATTCCTTTTTCTGCTAGGTTCTACTCAATATTTTATGACTGTAACCATCTTTAATATAATAGCTGGTTAAATGATTGTCAACTCAAGGGAAAAAGCAAATAGGGGTCAGGTCTCAACTTTTGACATTTCTATCCCCGTTCAAAAACGAGACAGAAAATCCCTGTTTATCACCACCAAACTCCGGATGAGAGATGTCAGCAGCCAAGAGCAGGTCGTGGAAAAAACCCAGCAGTGCCTGCAGCGCCTTCAAACCGATTACGTGGACTGCATGATGATTCATGGAGCACCGACCGTAGAATCGCTCAAAAACGAACATTTCCATCGAGGAATGGATCAGCTCAAAAAAGAAGGCAAAGTGAGATTCCTCGGAATTTCCAACCACGGACCCAGAAGGCCAGGTCAGGGAGACTCGATGGAAGAAGTCCATCTGGGAGCCGTCGCTGACGGCCGGTTTGATGTTCTGCTCTTTGTCTATAACTTCCTCCAAAAAGAAGCTGGCGAAAAGATCATCGAAGCCGCGGCCAAGAAAAACGTCGCCACCACGATCATGAAATCCGATCCGTTGGGACGATACTTCGAGACGAAGGAACGGGTCGAACAGATGAAAAAGGAAGGGAAGACAATAGACGAAAGGATGCAGCGTTCCATGGCCCGGATGGAAAAAACAGCCGAAAAAGCAGAATCTTTCCTCCGAGAGAACAACCTGAAAACTCCAGACGAAGCTAAAGCCGCCGCCTTAAAATTCGTCATCAGCAATCCTAAGGTCAACGTGCTGAACCTGGCTTTCAGAAATTTCGATGACGTTCAAAACTTCCTAAAAATCTCTGGTTCTGGACCGGAGCAGAAAGACAAAGCCCTGCTGACGGCGTACGAGAAGGGATGCGCTCAGCTTTACTGTCGACATGCCTGCGGCATCTGCGAATCCGATTGTCCTCACCAGGTTCCGGTAAACACGATCATGCGCTACAACCACTACTTTCAAGCCCAAGGCAGCGAAAAATTCGCTATGCACAAGTATGCCAAGCTCGAGACTCCTAAGGCGGATACCTGCCGGAACTGCCCAGGATACTGTGAACAATCCTGCCCGTACGGAGTTCCGATTCAAGGGTTGTTGAACATGGCCCACGCCCGTTTGACATTAGTTTAAAGCAACACTCTCATATTGAAGAGTTTGTCCATAAAAAGGGCTCCACCAAAGCGGCGCGGAATCATGCGTTTGCTCCACTCTATCGATATTTTTGACAGTCGAATTTGCTTCTGTTAATATTTGTTCAAAATCCAATCCTCATCAGGATTATGGGGAGATAAAATGGAAAAAAAATTTCGTTTCAAGCTTAACGGAAAAGATATCCACCTGACCTCACCGCCCGACCGGATGCTCCTCTGGGTCTTGCGATCCGACCTTGAACACACTGGACCAAAATACAGCTGCGGAGAAGGATTCTGTGGAGCCTGCACCGTGATCATCGATGGTGAAACCGTCTTATCCTGCCAGTATCCCATCCAAGACGCAGCCGGAAAAGATGTCTTAACCATCGAAGGCCTTCAGAGAAACGGCAAACTCCATCCCCTCCAGACGGCGTTCATCCAGCACAACGCCCTCCAGTGTGGATACTGTACTCCAGGGATGATCATGGGAGCCTACGGTCTGTTGTTGAAGAATCCTCAACCTTCCGAAAGGGATATAGTTGAGGTCATGGAAGGGCACCTCTGCCGCTGCGGAAGCTACAACCGCATCATACAGGCCATCCAGACGGCCTCCCGGTCGATGAAAGGACAGAGACCATGAAAGGCGACGAATACACTCCGTTGGATTATGAAGAAGGTCTGGAGCCCATCACCATCGACCGCAGGGAATTCCTCAAGCTTCTCGGAGGGGGAATCTTCATCCTTTTCTCTGTGGGAGACCCGTTTGTCCTTTCCCAAACACGACGAGGCCGCGGGTATCCCGAGGATTTCAACGCCTATCTCAGGATCGGAGAGGACGGGCGGGTTTCCTGTTTTACCGGCAAGATCGAGATGGGCCAGGGGGTGATGACCTCGTTCGCCCAGATGTTGGCCGAGGAGCTGGATGTGTCCTTGGATAGCGTCGATATGGTTCTCGGTG
>CAYGBF010000096.1:0-1947 GCA_964348035.1 uncultured Eubacteriales bacterium
AAGACGAAACAACTTGTCCGCATTTATGGATGGAATCCCAGAATTTTCTGACGATGTTGTTTTTTTGGCCTGATTCTTGGGCTGGTCCATTGTTTTCCCTTTCACTGACAAATATACTCCCTCGTCGAGAAAAGTTGTCAGAAAATTGTCAAGATTTTGTTAAGATTTTGTTAAAAAAAGGGGGGACGTTCCCGTCTATTTTTGAAACTTATACCCAGACCAGGGGACTGTGATGAGATGGCGAGGATCGGAAGGATTATTCTCGATTTTTTTCCGGAGATTATGGATAAACGTATCCACTGTGCGGGTTGTGGGAAACTTATCATAGCCCCAAACAGTGTTGAGGATAGCATCCCGGCTAACCACATCTCCTTCATAACTAATCAGGAGTTTTAACAGACTGTATTCCTTGGCCGTCAGATGAATTTCCTTCTTTCCTTTATGGGTGGTTTGTTTTTTGAAGTCGATCCGGATATCTCCGAAGGCGAACTCTGCCAATTCTACCGCGTCCGGTCGGGTGCGCCGAAGAACAGCCTTGACTCGAGCGACGAGCTCTTTTGTTCCGAAAGGTTTTAAGAGGTAGTCATCGGCACCACACTCAAGACCTAAAACCCGGTCAACCTCATCTTTCTTCTGTCCCGAGAGGATGATGATCGGAGTCTCAATGCCTTTACGGCGCAGGTTCTGACAGATCTCCAACCCGGTCATAGAGGGAAGAACCCAGTCCAGCAGGATCAAATCTGCGCCTTTCCCACAGGCCTTTTTAAAACCTTCCTGTCCATCTTCTGCTGACATCACTTCAAAGTTTTCCAGCTCTAGGGCTGTACACAGCGTCTGAAGTAAGGCTTCGTCATCTTCGATGATGAGTATTTTTTTCATGCTTTTGGCAAAATCAAGCTGAATGTACTTCCATGGCCGGGTTGGCTATCCACTCTGATCTCTCCATGATGAGCGTCTATGATATGCTTAACAATCTTTAATCCCAACCCCACCCCTTTTGGTCTATGCTGTCTGCCTTCGCGGTGACGGTAGAACTTATCAAAGATCTTTTTTTGATCATCGTGGGGAATGCCTATCCCTTTGTCCTTGACTCGAATTTCTATTCCTTTTTTCGTCTCAACCACTTCGATCTCGATCTCTTTTTCTCTTGCGGAATACTTTATAGCATTATCGATGAGATTGATCAACGCCTGCTTCAAGGCATCCTCATCCCCGTTGATGAGGAGAGGTTTTTCGGGAATGGATGTCTGCAGGATAAATCCTTGCTTCGTAAAGGTCTGGCCGAACAGCTGTATCGCCTCTTTGATGAGCGTCTGAACCTCGATGCTTTGGAAGTGATATATCTTCTCGCTCCGTTCGATCTGGCCAAAATCCAGGATATTGTGGAGAAGCCTTATCAAACGCCTGCTCTCCCCTGCCACAAGCCTGATAATCTCTTCCTGTTTGGCTTTATTCCTTATTTTCCCTTCTTGGAGGACCTCGGTGAGTCCCCGAATCGAGCTCATCGGAGTCCGGAGTTCATGGGAGACAGTGGAAATGAACTCGGTTTTCAGACGGTTGAGTTCGTCCAGCTTTTCCTTTTCGGCTCGCTCGAAAATCACGTCTTCCTGGAGTCTGATTCTTTCTAAATTTAAGACGAGTTCTCCGGTCAGGGTTCGTATCAGCTCAAGGTCATCACGGTTGAATCTTTCGCGTGACATCTTTTTCCCCAAAGAAACAAAGCCTGAGTATGAACCGGACCGGGGCTTCAGCGGAAAGATCATTTCGACGTCAGTCTTTCTGAGCGACTCTTCGTGGGAAAAATCAACATCCTCCTCAGCCCGGAGGCCTTCTTTTCGGGCTGTTATCATCCCACTCATCAAAGACATCTTTGCTAACGCTTCCAGATTTTTTTCATCTCCTGTTTGAACCTGGAATCGACTCCCATGGGACCGCGGTAACGTAAAC
>CAYGBF010000097.1:0-7879 GCA_964348035.1 uncultured Eubacteriales bacterium
TTGAGGCCGTTGAGAAAACATACCGAGATCCGATCGCCACTCTGCCGGCCTTTTACGTCGGTCACCGAGTTGCACCAGCCAAATCTCCTGATTTCCACCCGTTGAAAATTGCAGAATACATACTTCTCAGGGGTAAGACATCTCGCCTGGTCAAAGAACTTATCAAAAAAAGAATCGCTTTTAAACTCGAGGGGGGGATCGAGAGGAGAAAAGACCTGGCCGGATTCAGAGTTTTTGTCGTCTGCACCAACGAGATCATGAAGGAGAGAAGCTTAAAAGCCGTTCATTCAGAACTCAGCAAATTGGGAACGAACCTCATCTCAGAGAAGGAATTCCGGAAAGCTAAGAACATGTTCAGGATTGACTACGTCAATCAATATGCCACATCTGCCGACCGAGCTATCTTCCTGGCTGAAAATTACTTGGCTCAAAACGACTTAGATAAATTAAACGAGGAATTTAATAAGTATCTCTCTGTGTCGAACTGGCAAATAGGGAGTGTTGCGAATAAATATTTATCTCCAGGAAGGATTTTTCTTGACGTAAAAGTAAGATGAGATCGCGGCTGAATTCTTCCCTTCTTCTTTTCTGTTTCTTCACGTTTGTAGGGACATCTCTTCTCTTCTCTCAGGAAAGATTCAGGAAATCCGCACCTAGTCCTGACCCCCTTCCAGAACTCAACCTTCCTAAAATCGAGACCGTCAATCTCTCGAATGGTTTGACTCTTTCGGTGATCCAAAGAGATGGTCATCCGCTTATCTCGGTTCGCCTGGTCGTATTTGCTGGTGAGTCCTTATCTCCGGAGAAGTTCCCAGCAACAGCGGCCTTTGCAGCCAACATGGTTATAAGAAGATCTGCCAAGAATGATCCCGAAGAAATCGAGGAAATTGTAGAAACTATCGGAGGACACATATTTGCCTCCACCACCCCTGATTACGTCATGTTTACCTTCACCTTTATCGAAGAGTTTCTCGATCAGGGGCTGGAGATCCTGAGCGAATTGATCCTTCAACCTTCGTTCACAAAGGTCGAGATCGGGAATGTGAAACGGTCTCTGTATTATGATCTGGTCAACCGAGCATCCGACCCGGAATACATCGCCAAAAGACAACTTCTGCAATCCTTGTTCGATGACCATCCTTACATCAGAAGTGTCTACAGCGAGGACGTCATCAAGAATTTAAATGAACAAACCCTGCGGACATTCTTCAATGATCATTACAGGCCAAATCACGCCTGGATTATCTTAACCGGCAACTTGAGTCTTGGAACGGCCGCTAGAAAAGTCAGCCGGTACTTTCAGACATGGAAAAGCAAGAATCGTGACATTCCGCCTCTCCCCTCTCCGATTCCTAATGATAAAGTTAAAGTCTGTTTTGTCCACATTCCAGAAGAGAAACAGGCCACGATCTACATGGGCAACATCCTCACTCCAGTCTCTTCTGCCGATGTCTTTCCTCTCCTGGTCATGAATCAAGTCTTGGGGGGAACAGCCACCAGCCGCCTCTTCATGAACCTCAGAGAATCCAAGGGATACGCGTACTATACCTTCAGCCAACTCGAGCTTTTTAAAATCTGTGGTGTTTTTTACGTCAGAACTCGAGTGAAATCAGAGGTCATTCAAGCTGCGGTTACGGAGATTTTAAGTGAAATGGAAAAAATTACAAAACAGAAGATTCCCAGTTTTGAAATTGAGCAAGCCAAGTCTTACCTGATCGGAAATTTCCCGTTGAACATTCAAACGCTCGACAACCTTTCTCTTAAAGTGGTTCAGATGCAGGCCCTGGAGTTGAGTGAAGAACACTGGGATGATTATTACCAAAACATCATGCTCATCGACTCCAACAGGGTTTACGAAGCTGTCCAGAAGCATAGCTTTCTGACGCCTGTTATCGTGATCGTTGGAGACAGAGAAATTTTAAACGAGCACCTCACAGAGTTTAACGAAGTGGAGGTTTACGATCAAAAAGGCGTTTTGCAATACACATTAACTAAGGAGACTTCAGATGAAACTCGTTGAATGTGTTCCCAATTTCAGTGAAGGCAGAGACAGAGAAAAAATCAACGCTATCACTCGAGAAATCGAAAGCATTCCCCGAGTGACACTCCTGGATGTCGACCCTGGAGAATCAACGAACCGGACTGTCGTCACTTTTATCGGGACTCCAGAAGCAGCCGCAGAGGCGGCCTTTCAAGCCATCAAGAAAGCCGCTGAGGTCCTAGACATGAGTCAGCATCAAGGAGCTCACAGCCGGATCGGGGCCACCGATGTGTGTCCGTTCGTACCAGTCACTGGAATGACTATGGAAGACTGCGTCCAACTTGCCCACCAGCTGGGCAAACGTGTAGCCGATGAGCTCGGCATACCGATCTACCTTTACGAAGAAGCCGCCCAGAAGCCGGAACGAAAAAATCTGGCTAACATTCGAGTCGGAGAATACGAGGGTTTGTCAGAGAAATTCAAGGACCCGGCATGGGCTCCAGATTACGGCGAGCCAAAATTTAACCCGAAAGCTGGAGCTACAGTGATCGGGGCTCGAGAGTTCCTGAGCGCATACAATATCAACGTCAACACCTCAGACCGGAGGTTAGCCCATCATATCGCCCTCAACTTAAGAGAACGCGGGCGAGCCAAGAGAGACGAAGAGGGCAAGATCATCAGAGACAAAAACGGAAAAGCCATCAAGGTTCCCGGAAAATTCAAGGAGGTCAAAGCTGTCGGATGGTTTATCGAGGATTATGGGATCGCTCAGATTTCGATAAATTTCACCAACTACAAAATATCCCCCCCGCATCTGGTCTTCGATGAAGCCGGGCGGGAAGCCGAAAAGATCGGTTTGAGAGTGACGGGGAGTGAGCTGGTTGGACTCATTCCTAGGGAAGCCATGCTCATGGCCGGCCGGTATTATCTCGAGAAACAGGGAAAGAGCCCAGGAGTTCCTGACAAAGAGCTGATTCGGATTGCCGTTCTCTCTTTAGGACTAAACGACGTCTCCCCTTTTGATCCTCAGAAGAAGATTATCGAGTATCAGGTCAAGGAAGAAGAGCCATCTCTTATCGATCTGAACCTCCGAGATTTTGCCGATGAACTGTCCACCGACTCCCCTGCCCCCGGGGGAGGCAGCACAGCGGCCTTGTCCGGTGCCTTATCCGCTGCACTCTCTTCTATGGTTTCCAACCTGACTGTCGGTAAAAAAGAATACGAGAAGGTTCAGGAGGCGGTCAAAGATTTTGCCGTGCGGGGGCAGGTGCTAAAGGATTTTTTTCTGGACTCTGTTGACTTAGACACCCAGGCCTTCAATGAATTAATGGCTGCCTACAAGCTCAAAAAAAAGACGGACGAACAAAAAATGGAAAGAGACAAAGCCATCGAATCGGGTTTGAAAGAAGCCGCCCTTGTTCCCTTCCGCGTCTTAGAGAAAAGTGTCGAAGCTTTGGAGCTCGCCAAAGACGTTGTCATAAACGGCAACAAAAATTCTCTAAGCGATGCTGGAGTGGCCGGTTTGACGGCCCAAACGGCGGCCGAGGGGGCCTACTATAATGTCAAGATCAACCTTCCCGACATCCAAGATGAGGCGTTCAAATCTAAGGTTGCCACCGATTCCAAAGGTTTAAAGGAAAAAGCCGTAAAAATAGGGAATGAGATAAGGAAGATCCTGGAGAAAGAATTAAAGTAGCCTTGAAGAACCTGCTCATCACCGGGCCACCGCGCTGCGGAAAAACCACTCTGATCAGAAGATTCAGTCAGGAACCTGAATTCGCTCCTAAAGTCGGAGGTTTCATCACCAAAGAAATTAGAAGAGAGGGAAATAGAGTCGGTTTTGAGATCATCACCTACCCGGAAGGAAAACGGGGCCTTCTTGCCCTAAAGGGCCTGCCATCTCCCCATAGACTCGGTCGCTACGGAGTTAATCTTGAAGACCTAGAAGACATCGGATGTGCAGCTGTCGAAAAAGCGATTTCTTCCGCTAAGGTTGTCCTCATCGATGAAATAGGTAAGATGGAATTATTCTCTCGAAAATTCAAAACGGTTCTTCTTGAAGCATTAGATTCTGCTCCGTCTGTCTTAGCGACGATCATGGAACGAAGACACCCGTTTGCTGATCGAATCAAGACAAGATCGGATATTCATCTCTGCGTTTTAGGAAGAGAAAACTTTGAAAACCTGTATCAGGATGTTTTAAAATGGATGAGATAAGGACAATCTGGAATCGGGAGGAGAGAGATAGATGAGAGCCCTGTTCGTCATTGATATGTTGAACGACTTTATCCGTGAAGACGGGGCTCTTGAGTGCGGGGATAGGTCCCGCGAGATCATCCCCTTCGTGAAGGAAAAAATCGGTGAATTTCATGATCGAGGAGACTTGGTCGTCTTCATCTGCGATTCCCATGAGAAAAATGATCTAGAATTCGAGCTTTTTCCCGAGCACTGCGTCGTGGGAACAAAGGGCGCTCAGATTATCGATGACCTTCCTGTCAGGGATGAAGATTCCATCATCCGGAAGACCCGTTACAGTGCCTTCTACAAGACAAACCTGGATGCTGTCTTGGAAGAGCAGCCTGTCGAGGAAGTCCACGTGGTCGGTGTCTGCACCTCCATCTGTGTCATGGACACTGTGGGGGATCTGCGCAACCGAGACTACAAAGTAATCGTCTACAGGGATGGCGTGGCGGATCTTGATCCTGAGGCCCATCTTTTTTCTCTCAAGAGGATGGACAAGATCTATGGGGCGGAGGTGAAATAAGATAAAGGAAATAGATCCCTGCCTACGCAGGGACAGGTTGGGTCCCTGCCTGCGCAGGGATGACGGGAAAAGGATTTGGGTCCCTGCTTCCGCAGGGATGGCAATAAGGATTGGGAGAAATGATGAAAGAATGGACAACGAACGGCAAGACGCTGCGACTCGTTGAGGGCAACATCGCCCTGATGGAGGTCGAGGCAGTCGTCAACGCCGCTAACAAGTCTCTTATCCTCGGAGGGGGAGTGGCCGGGGCTATCAGGAACTTCGGGGGCCCCACCATCCAGGAGGAATGTGACAAGATCGGACCGGTGGAGGTCGGGGAGGCGGTTCTGACTGGAGGAGGTAACCTTAAGGCTAAATACGTCATCCACGCTGTCGGCCCCGTTTACGGGGAAGGCGACGAGGACGATAAACTGCTCAAGGCGACGCAGAACAGCCTTAAGATTGCCGCCGAAAAAAAGATGAAAAATATAGCTTTTCCCGCGATCAGCACCGGGATCTTTCGATTCCCCATCCAGAGATGCAGCGAGATCATGCTCAGGGTGGCCAAGGAATTTCTCGAAGAAGACGATTTCCCGCAGGAAATCGTCTTCTGTCTTTACGGAGAAAAGGCCTTTTCAATCTTCACAAAAACATTGGAAACTCTAGCCCGCTAGCTTTTACTACAACAGTCTTTTCTCTTTCCTCAGGACAAAAAATACGCCAAAGATCACAAAAGACAGGATGACGATAGCTCCAGAGGCGGGGATATCAAAAAAATAAGCCAGGATGAGGCCCAGCACTACAGAGGCCACCGCTACCAGAGAAGAAACGAAGATAGCCTGTCTGAAACTCGAAGCCAGTTGGAGGCCGGCAGCGGCAGGGATCACGATCAGAGCCGCGACCAAAAGAAGTCCTACGATTTTCATTCCGAGAACAACGGTCACTGCGGTGAGAGTCGTGATGAGTACCTCCAGCCGGGCCACCCGTATTCCTGAAGCTCTGGCAGACTGACGATCAAAAGTCAGGTACATGAATTTGTGATAATTCAAGACCACGATCAGGACGACGACAGTGGCCAGGCCGATCGAGAGCCAGACCTCTACAGTTTCTATGGCCAGGATTTCACCGAACAGATAGCCGAAAAGATCCACGTTGTAACTCCGGGCCAGAGTCACAAGCAGGAGACCGACAGCAAATCCTGTGCTGCTGAAGATGGCTATGGCTGTGTCCCCGTAAAGACCGGCTTTTTCCTTGATTTTCATGATGCCTAAAGCGGTCAGCACGGCAATGATTAGAGCGGCCAACAGGGGCATTATGTTCAAGAAGAGCCCCAGGGCCACTCCGGCAAAAGTAACGTGGGCGAGCCCATGACCTATCATGGCATCCCGCCTCAGGATGAGGAAGATTCCCAACACAGCACAGGCGATGGCCACAAAGACACCCGCCAGGAGTGCTCTTTGGAGAAAACCGTAGGTGAAGAAAACATCCATAGAATTTACCGGGGCATTAATGACGATGAGAAATCAGATGATGGCCGCCAGCCAGCATTTCTTTGAACGCCTCTGATCGGCAGAAGGCCTCATGCGTGCCATGATAGATTAATTTTTGGCTGAGACAGGCCACACGATTCACGTGCTTGTTGATGATCCCGATCTCATGGGTGATCAGGACGATCGTGATCTCCTGCTTTCGATGGAGCGTGCCGAGCATGTCATAGAAATGTCCCTGGGTTTCGGAGTCCACTCCAGTCGTCGGTTCATCCAGGAAGAGAATACGAGGTTGATTGACAATAGCCCTGGCAATAAACACACGCTGCTGCTGCCCTCCAGACAGGGTTCCGATTCGTCTGTTCTCGAAATCGACCATCCCCACCTGCTCCAAGGCCTTCTGAATCAAAGAGTCCTCCTCCCTCCTCTTATATCCCGCTAATCTTCTCCGTGACAGCAGGCCCATGGCTACGACCTCTTTCACGGAGACGGGAAAGAAGGGATCGATATGAGTGGCCTTTTGAGGGACATACCCGATTTTCTGCCAATCAGAAAACCCGTCAAGAGGCTTACCCATGATCTGGACTACTCCTCGAGATGGTTCGAGAAGGCCCAGGATGATTTTGATAAGAGTCGTCTTCCCAGATCCGTTGGGACCGATGATGGCTAAAAAATCTCCCGGAAGAATCGGAAAAGTCACATCCTCCAAAACCGGGATTGAATCAAAACGGAAAGAGACATTCCTGACCGCGATCAGGGGCTGTTGGTCATTGGCAGCCAAGCCCATATCTCAAATTCTCCAGGTTTTTTCCCATTATATCAAAAAAACTCATCCCGGAGTCCAGCTCCTCCATAGTCAAGTTGGCCCCGGGGTTCAGGATCAATGTACGAGCCCCGATTTCTTGGGCTAGGACTCGAGCCAGATCGTCGCTTACGGCTGTCTCGAAAAAGACAAATTTCATGCCGGCGCTTTTGGCTTTCTCCACGACTTCGACCAGAGCTCTCGGTGTCGGTTTAGAGTCAGGACTCAACCCATACAGGGCGATTTGATGGAGGTTGTACTGGCGCGCCAGGTGGCCAAAGGCGGCATGCCCTCCGATAATCAGAGTCCTGTTCTGACAGTGTTTGAGACCGGTTTCATACGCTTCATCCAGCTTCTGGAGTCTTTGTTTATAGCGCTTGGCATTTGAGTTAAACAGGCTGGTTTGGTCGGGCATCAACTCGGATACACAGGCGGCAATCTTGTCGATTATGACTTGGTCTATCCTGAAATCGAGCCAGATGTGAGGGTCCAGACCTTCGTGATCATGTTGCTCTCCAGACTTTTTCCTTTGGCTGGGTCCGTGAGCATCATCTTGGCGGACAGGGTGCTGGCGGATTTTTAGCTCAGGTAAGTCATGACTCACCTCGAGAATGCGTAAACCAGCTCCCTTCACGCTCTCTAGCAGGTCATGAGCCCAAGGTTCTAAATTGGCACCGACATAGATAAATACATCTGCAGAGGAAAGTCTGACGATATCACTCGGCCTGGGCTTCCAAGTGTGGACCTCTGCTCCAGGGGGAAGAAGAAGGTGGACCTCACCTTTTTCAGCGCAGATCCCCTTCGCAAATTCCATCAGAGGGAATACTGTCGTTACAATCTCGATTTTTTTCGGTTTAATCTGATCA
>CAYGBF010000098.1:0-5482 GCA_964348035.1 uncultured Eubacteriales bacterium
TTCCTCAAGGGAAAACCTAAAAGTAAACCCCGGCTCCAAATCAGCGATCTCAGCGGAACTTCGAGAGCGAACACCGAACTCGATGCATCTCCGGGTATCCACCGCTACCGGTGGCGGATGCGGTTTGACCCTACCGAGGACCAACGCCTGAGTTTTATCCAGGGGCTAGAGGATATCTTCAAGACTTTGCGGGAACGCTCGAAAAAAGCCAGGAAAGAGCAGCTCGAAAAGCTCTATAAAGAATTCAAGAAAGCTCAGACCACAGAGGAACTAAACCAAATCCGGCAGAAGTTGATCAGGGAATTCCGGGATCTGGCCCCAGGGCGGCGGTTTTTCGGACAGCCGCTACGAGGGCCTGAAGCTCGAAGCGGTATCTATAAGTTACGCCTGGTCGTTGGCGATACGGTTTGCGAAGGCCTTTTGACTATCCGCGACGACCCTTTGTTTAATAAAAAGTCGTAGGATAGTCTCTTTACTCGAACATCAGTTTGAAGATATCGACAAGATCGAGGGCGTATTCCACTTCGGTCAAGGGGATGTTTTTTCCCTGGGCGATGGCTGTGAACCTTCCGTCCTGGTTCCCGTCTTTGGTGACGATCAGGTAGTCGGCGTACGGGGCCACAGCGTCGATCATCCTTTCGTTGTCGCTTCCAGGAGCCCCTCTCTTGGATGTGCCTCCCACATGGACTCCGATGATGAACATTCCCTCGCTTTTGCAGTGATCGATGATTTCTTTCAGCCTGTCGACTTCGCTGTCCACAGTCAGACCCGAAGCACCCATACCTTTTAAGCTGGCTCCGATGGCGAAAATGATGGTCTTGTAAGACGTTCCTGTCGGGTATTTTTCGAGGTCGGTATGGATTTCCACATGAAAACCCGGTCCGGATTCTTCTCCGGCCAAGCCGACCCCAGCAGAGACAAGATCTGCGCCTGGAACATCACAGTAGTCGTACATGAGACCAGCCTCTTCGAGGACGATGTTGACCGTGGTCACATCCGGACTCTGTCCAGCCGCAGTGGTCAGGATCGGGAACTGAGCTTTGGGTATATCTGATGCTGTCAGGCTAGTTAAGGCACCACAGAGGAACAAGCCACAGACACATGCTGATAAGACTGTTTTCTGTATTTTGCTTTTCATTCTATCCCCCTTTTAATTTCATTTTTCCGGACTGAACCCCCATCGGTATAGAACCAGGATCAGTTTTTCTTTTTCTCGGACCGAGGCTCCAAATTTTGGAGTTCGATGATCTTGCGCAGCCACCAGTCCGGATACTTGATGACACTCCTGTTTCTTGTTTTGGCATCGTAGATAAAAATATGGTTGTACTTGACCAGCAAATCGTCGCCGAGTTTCCACCAGGCATCGATGACCCGGTTGATGTTGCTGAGACAGTAGTCGGTCAGGAATTGGTGCACCTTTTTTGGATCCTTTTTGTACAGATCATGGGCGATCTTGTCGATCATCGGTGTTCTCTCGATCACCGCCCCTTCCCATTTCTCCTGGGCTTTTCTCACATCTTGGATAGCCAAGGCATAGGCAACCTGGGTGTGGAAGTCGACATAATCGAAGGCCCAGCGGGCTGAGTTGCGGTCGAACACCCAGTGGTCTCCGATCTCGAAAGAGCGGGGGATTTCGGTCATCCCGTTGTACAGCGGCATGTAGCAGGATGTGTCCTGAGCTCCCCAGGCCAGCCAGATGATACCTCCGATAGGGTTCGGCAGCCAGTCTCGGCATTGGGTGATGGTGACGTACTCGGTCCGGCTGTCGCTGATGAATCTTTTCGTGTCGTAGGTTTTGTCCTCGAATTTATACGGTCTTGTCAGATAATTCGGGTTGGAGAAGGGACCTGCCTGGAGGGTTTCCCTCAGGTCGAACTGGCTGCCCTCGTATTTGTCCCTCGTGAGCTTTATAACATCGGTAAGCGATAGTTTCTTATCGGGTTTCACAGAGAAAGGAAGATCCTTGTTCAGGGTGTCGGGGCTGAATTTTTGAGAGGGAGCCACCAGGTCGAAGAATCTCCAGATCCGGGCATGCCATCCATGAGTGCTCGTCGCGCTGCCTGCCGGTTCAAAATAGGTCTTCTTCCAGTTGAACGGTTTTCCGCTGTCAGGATCGTACCAACCCTTTTCTACAGCAAAGGAGACGACATTCGGTGAGGCCATGAAGTAGTCCGGGTTGTCCAGGTCGATCTCGCCGATCCTGGATTCGTTGGGGCAGACACTGACATGATCATCCGGAACTCTCTGGGCACACCAGATCGCCCCCGGTTTTCCTGATTTAGGACTCCACAGAGGTCCGACAGACACGATTTCAAAAATCCAGACCTCGTTCGGATCGGCCACAGCCAGCATTTCTCCGTAGTCTAAACCATACCCGTGTTCATAGGCCAACGATCCCATGATCTTGATGGCCTCTCTAGCTGTTTTGGCCCTTTCCATGGCGATCAGGGTCAGCATCGTGATGTCGAAGTTCGGAGTCTTACTCCTGTTTTGCAGCCGGTCGATACTACCGATGGTCGATTCAGCCAGAGCCACCTGATTTTCATTCATGTAGCCGAAAATCCCATGAAAATAAGCATACGTTCGGGGAACTTGGGGAATTTCAAGACCGGTCTCATTTTCTTTTTGGGTGTAGAGATCCCATTTCAAGCCTTTTTCTGGAGGCGGGGGGGCCTTGAACTGATCTATATGATAGATTTTCCGCATCGAGCCGGGCTCATGATCAGCGGCCGGTATGTATCTCCAGGTCCAATCACAGGTTCCGCAGTCACAGGTATGGGTGGTCATGACCGAACCGTCCACCGAGGCGTCCTTGCCGACCAGGATCACCGTACAGGCTTCTCTAGGAAGTTCGGAACAGTAAATACCGGAAGAATCTTCTTCATAACCTGTCTGAGATGTGGCTGCAAGAATCGCCAGAGACCCCAGTAAAACCCCTAGGATTAATAATGACTTTTTTAGTTTCAATCTAACCTCCTTAAATTTCCATCTCGGTTTCAGATTGCCTTATTAGTCTACCGAATCGTTTATCGTTTTGAAAGTGTTTTCAATTCAAAAAGATACGGCTGGGATCGGCCTCTTCGGGATCATGGAAGTAATATCCCACGCCGTTCTTGACCACTTCAGCATACCGGGGAATATTCCTGACATTGATCGTTTTATCCGGAAATTTTCGCGTGAATTGACGCAGAATCTCGAGCACGACCGAGCAGTGCTGCCCGACGCGTTTTGACATCGGCCATCCCGTCTCATCGTAGGGAACGAACAGCTTCCCCTTCTTGGCAAGGCTGAGCAGGAAAGGATCCTTCCCGTCAAGCAGCAGATCCACTGTTTTTGGTCCAGTGGGCTGATCCAGGAAGGGGATGGGGGCTTCCAGCAGAAAAGGCATGGCTTCGGAAAAGTCACCGATCTCCCGGTGGGATAGCCCCCGGAAACCAGAGGGCGATGGCTCGACATGATTATCGAATCCCTCTTTGGCTTTGACTGTGAGTGAAGTCATGGTGGCGATTCTCATCGATTTTTCCGGAGCCACGATGCAGTTGGTGACCGGAAACATGGTTTCGGCGCCGTGGATGTCGAGGGCCACATCCACTTTCAGCTCTCTCATTATCTGCATGGCCCCGTAGGTGACCTGTTCCATCAGAGGCCCGCCGGGTCTTCCCGGCCAGGTTCTGTTGGTGTTCCTAACATCGAGGTAGGAGAGGAGCTGTCGGTCCGGATAATGGATGTAGACATCCGGGTCAGGCCATTGATCCAGGGGGGCTGCATTCCGGTTTCCCATCCGGATTTTTTTTGATCCCCAGTCGGTCGGGATTTCGAAAAAAAGCGGATAACCATCTCCCGGTTTGGTGTTCCGGCTGCCGCTGTGGTTAAACTGGGGGATGATGATCATGGTTCCTTGATCAAGTACGGCATTTTCCAAAAATATAAGAGCTGTCAGCAGGGCCGCCGGTTCGTTGGAATGGGTGTTGGCCATGATCAGGGCTGTTCCCCCCTTTTCCTTCCCTTCCAGGAAGAAAACATCGGTGTCGGCCACGGTCCCCTTGAGACCGGGAGAATAGTCGCTCAACCGGAAGACATTCGTTACCCCAGGTCCAGCGACGATCGGCATCTTGTGATGACGGTGTCCGTAAAACTGGATCCCCGAAACAACCAGGAGGGCGATGACCACCGCGATCAGGATGGATTTGACTTTCCATTCATGACTAATCATTTGAATCTCTATCTTATCCTCAAAAGCCTGAGAATCAACGGGATCAAGACCAACAGATAGAGAAGCATGTTGTTGATGTTTTTTTTCTCTCGGAAAAAATTCCAGATGAGAAGGGCTGCCAAGTAGGCGCTGATGATGTAGTAGAAGATCATGATGATCGACATGAAGTCACCTCCTCTACATACTCCATTTGACGAGAAAATCCAGTCGGGCACTGAAAACAACCATCAGAATCCCGACGACCGTGATAACAATCCAAGGAAGCCAGGTAGCTTTCAAGAAGCTCCAGTAGGACTCCTTGTAGTCGGATACCATGACACTGAGTCGCCCGATCAGAGCCGTGGGCGGGAGTCCGTCTCCCAAGGGCCACAGAAAGCTCAACCCGGCGATGGCCACAGTGGCATGCAGTCCTATTGAATCCAAATACCAGATGAGGGGAATGCCGAAGACTGCCGCCGCGCCGTAGGTGAGTACACCTTCTGAGACAGGGATGATAACTGCCAGAGCTATGAAGAGAATGATAAGAGGTGTGCTGATGACCGCAAAAGACAGCAGACCGCGCACTCCGGTGACGGTCATGATCTGCTGGAGACTCCCGACCACAGCCATCGTGGCTAAAAGAGGGAGAAGACGCTTGACTGTATCCCTGGAGAGCTTGAGGATGTTGATTCTTTTCGGACTCAACAGGAGGGCCACGGCCCCAGCAAGGGTAAATTCCAGAGGAAGGCCGAGGATCGGAACGGCAAACGGCCAGATCCTGTAGGCGATAATCAGACCGAAGAAGACGAGGAAGGGTATCAGGATGCGCCACCAACTCATCTTGGCTGGGACTTCGGGCATTTCCTCCAGGACTTTTTGTTTGTCCAGCCGCCGATCTCTTTTCCAACCGAGAGCGAGGATGGTGAATGTCCCGAGCAGGAGGACAGGGATGCCCAGAGGAAGCTCGAACCCGACATACGGAATGGCTGTCCCGGCACAGACGATCATGCCCCAGATGTTGACGGGTGGGGCAGCCGCACTGAGTCCGGCCACGATGAACAGGATGGCAGCCACTTTTTTCCGCGGAATTCCGAGATAGCCTAAAGCGAGGGCCGTGGGAGCGCCCACGACGAGTAAGGATACACTGCCGGCTCCAGTCAAAGCTCCTGGAATAAGGATGATGATCATCAAAAGGAGCAGGGCGATGACTCTCGTGTTGTAAAAATATTTGATCGTCCCCCGGACAACATAATCTACCCCACCCGATTCACTGATGATGGCCATGAAGAT
>CAYGBF010000099.1:0-4140 GCA_964348035.1 uncultured Eubacteriales bacterium
CCGAGTAACAGCTTATCCGCTTCCAGGTGGAAATAAAATCCCGGACATTCCATCCGGCCTCGGTTCCCTTCCCAGAAGAAGATCCCCAGGTTGGTCTTGTAAGGACGCTTGTCCAAAGAAAACCGGGTGTCTCGGTTTATCCGGAACAACGACTTGTTGACTTTGGGGATGGCTACGATGCCAGGTGATATGTTTTTCAACCTTTTCCCCATGGCCACGGCGAATGACTTGGCTGGGTCCATGACAAAGGTCTCATAATTCTTCCTATGGGCGTCGAACCAGGGTTTGGAGTTGTTTTTCTGCAGGCTTTTGAAAAAACCGACAGTCTCCTTGAAAAAACCTCGAAATTCCTGTCCATCAGACATTCTCACCTCCAGGTTCAATCGTAATGTTTAATCCTGGGCCAGATCTCGTCTACAGGAAGAGTTAAGCCTCGACACAGATAAACAGGCAGATTATTCTCGTAAGGCATCGCGTATTCGTTCTTGATCACCGCCACCTGCTCGATCTTCTGGAACACCCCTCCATAATCTTCCAGACTTCCGCCGATCATGATTATGATTTCTCCTGTGTAGTTACGGGGTCCCCAGATCCAGTAGTTGTTATGGCCGCTTAAGGCTTTGGGAAGTCCGTATTTTTTCCCGAAGAAATCGATGGCTCCGGCTTCTCCGTAGTTTTGGGTGAAAATACCGCATTTCTCCTTTTCTTCTGGGGTCAGCTGTTCATAGACCTCGGCTACTGTGGCGGCCATGTTCTCCCAGCCGAACATATCCGCATAGTGCTGAGGGAGCTTCCCCATCTCGTGTCTTTCTTCCGGAGGAGGAGTGAAGCCCAGGCGCTCGGAATAGTCGATGTACGTGTCCACTGGAAGCACAGGCAAAACCATCGGGACCATCGGTAAACTCCCTAGAACCAGAATCAGGATGATGACCGGTTTTAACCAACCCCACTTGAAATGCAGGATAAATTTTTCTACAGCCCGGGCTCCGCCGGCAAACATTACTGGATAGATAGGAGCGATGTAGTAGACCTTAGCATTGGTCATGATGAATAGTCCGAAGATCGATAGATACATCCAGGCGAAAAGACGGTAAGGCTTTCCTGTCACGGAAAACAGAAAAAACAGAACCCCTATCAAGAGCAGGGGAAAAAGAATGGGATTCATCTCAAGGATTTGTCCCTTCAGAAAGCCCAGAGGAGATAAATCCACATTTTTATATTGACTGGCATTCCTGATAAATTCGAGAGTAGGCCATCCGTGCCTGAATTGCCAGATGAGGTTAGGAAGGAAGATGACCAAAGCTATGAAACCGGCAAGCCATATCCCGGGCTTGAGAAAATGCCTCCTCTCGGCTGTCAGCAGCAAACCGACAACCACACCGAACCCGAAAAACACCATAGAATACTTGTTTTGGAGTCCCAGTCCTAAAACAAGGCCTAAATATACCCAAAGCTTGGGCTGGCCATTTTTTAAAATCAGGACGAGAATATAGGCGGCCAGAACCCAGAAC
The DNA here is from genome assembly GCA_964348035.1 of uncultured Eubacteriales bacterium. Lineage (GTDB taxonomy): Bacteria > Acidobacteriota > Aminicenantia > Aminicenantales > Aminicenantaceae > CAYFXE01. The sequence goes on from CAYGBF010000099.1 coordinate 1,512, forward strand.
AGATGATCGAAGGGATTCATGGACAGGAAGTTTCCGAGGGCAAGTAAAATCCCTGAGAGGATGACTCCTAAGGCTGCTAACGCCTGAGCAAACCTTTGGCCCCCGAGCTCACGGACGATCATCCCGGTCATGAAAACCACCAGGGCGCCGGCTAGAGCGGGAAAGAATCTCAAGGCAAAAAGAGAATCACCGAGAAGCCAGCGGGAGAACCGGGCGACGAGGGCCACGAACGGCGGTAGATCGACATAGCCGAAAGCGAGATTCTCGCCACAGGCCATATAATACAACTCATCCCGGAAATACCCATACTGACCGTTGCCCAGGAAATGAATAAGAAGTTTGATCAGGGCGAGGGCGATCAGGACCGCGATATCACTCCTGAGTAAAAAATCTTTAAAACCCTTTTTTTGTCCCATTACCTTTCCTTCTCTCTTATAAAAGCTTCGATAGTCGTCCTGAAACTAGAGTATATTATCTAAATTCTTCGAAAAAAAGAAAGAAATATGTATAATGGGGCCGATAAAAAAACGATGACCATGTCAAACACCGCAGTCCAGGGCCTGTTGATCTTCGTCTGGAACAGAGAGGAAATTCGATGGATAAAGAAAAATTAAACGGTCTTCTAAGAGAAAAAAAAGATAAGATACATCTCATAAGCCCTGCCCGCCGAGGCAACATCCCCGTCGTGGCCGTCTCGGGTGAATCGCTGGCCGAAGCCTGGGAAAACGCCATGATCGGCCTTTACGTCTACGGGTGCGATTTCCGGACCCAGTACGATGCTCAAGATGAAAAGGGGAACTATCTCGACCCGCCCAGCAAGGACTGCTCGATCCTGATATCCATAGAAGATCCCACCAGCGAGCCCATGATCCACCTGGGAGGGATTCCTGGTGGGTTCGAAGACCTGGAGGAATACGTCCAAGAGGTGCGGGATGGGATCAAGGATCATTGGGTTCGAGACCCTCTGGACCCGAACGACACCCGGTGGCAGTACACATATCATCAGCGGCTGTTCCAGTACGAACTGCCACTCAGTGAGTTTGACCGGCATTTAGGTCAACTGCCCGAGGAGGAAAAGCAAAAATTCTACGACAAGGAAACCGCCCATTTCCTTCTCGATCATGACTATGTCCGGGTGGTGGAAAAAGATGTCCAGGGCAAAAAACAGGCCTTTGTCCAGATTAACCAGATCCAGTATGTCATCGACAAACTGGCTCAGCAGCCGTTTTCCCGACAAGCCCAGGCAATAACTTGGCAGCCCTACATGGATACGGATATCTACGATCCGGCCTGCCTCCAGAGTATGTGGTTCCGCATCCTCGGTGATGAAAACGAACAGCCCACCCTAAACATGAACATCCGTTTCCGCAGTCGTGACGCCTACGACGCCTCATTCATGAACTGCTTCGCCTTCATCCATATCATGGAATACATCGCCTCAGAAATCAGCCGCAAAACCGGACAAGAGCTTCGCATCGGCCGCTATGTGGATGAATCCGATTCATTCCATATCTACGGCAAGCGCATGGCTGACTTTGAAACACGATTCCTGACGAACGTGATGAACCGGGAGTTTACCAAGCGGACCTTCTCCCGCAAGAAGGCAGAACCGTTCTTCGAGGAACGGAGGCGAATGCTCCAGGAAAAGTTTGGAAAATCCTGAGGCAGACAGGAAATCACCTCCTCTGTCTCAGTCGTATAAACAGCCGATAAAAGCGCTCTTTCATCCCAGGCCAAAGGCTGACAAAGGAGGACAACCGAATGTCAGATAGACTCGAAGAAATCGCAACCAAACTCTACGAAGGGAACCGGGATCAAGTCACAGCCTTGGTCAAACAAGCCGTTGAACAGGGAACCGCTCCCGGCGATATCCTGAACAATGGCTTGATAAAGGGCATGGACCGTGTCGGTCAAGGTTTTAAAGACGGTGAATTGTTCGTACCCGAAGTTTTGATCGCGGCCAGGGCCATGCAGGCCGGGATGGATGTTTTAAGACCCCTCTTAACCGAAAGCGACACACCCGATGTCGGAAAGTTCGTGATCGGCACGGTGAAGGGTGATCTGCACGATATCGGCAAAAACCTGGTGAAGATGATGATGGAGGGAGCCGGGTTCGAGACGATCGACTTGGGGGCGGACGTGGCTCCCGAGGCGTTCGTGGCCGCAGTCAAAGAGCACAAGGCGACATTCATCGGGATGAGCGCCCTGCTGACGACGACCATGCCCCAGATGAAAGCCACCATAGAGGCCTTAAAAGAAGAAGGACTCCGCAGTTCGGTTAAAGTCATGGTCGGGGGAGCACCGTTGACAGCCGCCTTTGCCGACCAGATCGGGGCCGATGCTTATGCATCTGATGCGGCCACAGCCGTGGATGTGGCCCGCAGCCTGCTATCAAAGTAGCCTGTCCTTTTTTTAGGGGGCAAGATGAATCACAGGGAAAGAGTGTTGACGGCTCTCCGTTACGAGGAACCCGATCGAGTCCCGATCGATTTCGGCGGGACTGTTGACAGCTCGATCATGGCTGTGGGCTACCAGGATTTAAGGACGCACCTCAACCTCAACCCCAGCCGCACCAAAGTGTCCGATGTTTACCAACAAACAGCGATCATCGAGGATGATGCACGTCAGG
>CAYGBF010000100.1:0-4414 GCA_964348035.1 uncultured Eubacteriales bacterium
TTAACTGGAAGCTCAAGCGGATGACATAAAAAGATATGACAAAGAGAAAAGCCCTCGGCCAACATTTCCTCGTTGACCGCCGTGTGTTGCACAGAATCGTCAAAACCATCGATCCTCAACCAGAAGATTTGATCATCGAGGTCGGGCCGGGCAAGGGCGCCTTGACGTTTGCTCTGACTGAGAAGGCTCAGAAAGTCATCGCTGTCGAGAGAGACCGTTCCTTTATCCCTGCCCTCCGAAGAAAAAAGCTCTCTTCCCTCCAGGTCATCGAAGCCGATATTTTGACGGTGGATTTCAAAGAGCTCGTCGAACGCGAAAAAAGGCGCATCCAGCACGTCAAGCTCGTCGGCAATCTGCCCTATTCCATCTCTTCACCTCTGCTGTTCAAGATCCTCCCCGAAAGAGAGCGGTTCACTCGATGTGTCTTCCTCCTCCAGAAAGAAGTGGCCCAAAGGATAGATGCAGCGCCCGGTTCAAAGAGGTATGCTCCACTCTCAATCCTGTTCCAAATCTATTTTTCGACCACAATCCATGAGGTCGTCCCCCCTCAGGCCTTCGCCCCTCCTCCTCGGGTCGAGTCCGCTCTGATTTCGCTGATGAGAAGACAAGATCCCCTTTTTATCATCCAAGATGAGGACCACTTCATGACGTTCTTGAAGGGAACTTTCCAGCAGAGAAGAAAAACCCTGCGGAATAACCTCACAAAAATGGGTTTTTCCTTCATGACGATCGATAAAGCCTTCCACACACTGGACCTTGCCCAGGGGCTTCGGGCCGAGCAGCTCCCGATCCCCCAGTTCATTGACCTTTACACTCTCCTCTCGTCGGGAGCCCGGTCAGCCAGAAAAAGTCCTTAAAGAAAGACCACTTCCCCTCGCTTAGTAAAAAAAAGTAAATATGCTATAATTTTTGGTGATGAAGAAGCCGAAGAAGAAAAAAAAATCCCCTTCTATCCGGAGAACCAAGAAAAAAAGGAAGATAAAGACTTCAGAAGTCATCGCGGTGTTCCTGATCCTCGTCGCTCTCTTTATGATCATCAGTCTCATAAGCTATGATTCCAAGGATCCTTCTTGGGCCAATGCTACCCCATCCAATCAAAGAGTCCATAATTATGCGGGGAGAATCGGAGCCTCCCTCTCCGAGGCTCTTCTTCAGTTCCTGGGATTCAGTGCTTTTCTTCTCCCTTTGGGCCTAATCTATATCAGCTTCAGCGCTTTTCTCCCTGAGCCGCGCTTTTTCCTCAAAACGGTGTCTTCTCTCCTGTTCCTGATCCTTTTCGCGGCTCTTCTCTTCATGCTCTTCGAAAAATTTGCCTGGAGAGGGACCGAAATTCAAGCCGGTGGGATCATCGGGAGTCTGGTTTCTTCATTGCTCGTTCGGAACTTCAACTCTATAGGAACGATCCTGATTTTAATCGGACTCCTTGCTCTCCTGACTCTTCTCGCGACAAAGATCTCCATCGGGAACATCCTCCAAATTATCTCCCGGCTGTTCCGTTTTTTCTTCAAGGAGATCAGGATCAAAATCGTCCGCTACCAGAAGGACAAACGGCGGGAGAAGATGAGAAAACGAGTGGTCGAAAAGTATTCTGAACCGCTCGGTGCGGATAAGGAGAAAAAAAAGAAGGAAAAAGAAAAAAAGAAAAAGAAAGAGAACGCAGCCCTTCCTAAGAAGGGCATCCGACCAAAACCTGTCCGCGCCAAACCCAAAAAGCCGGCCGTCCCGCAGAAACCTCTTTTTCCAGAATTGGGGAAAAAGGGAGATTACCAGTTTCCCCCGTTTAACCTCTTAGACCCGGGCAAGGCCGTCGAGAAGATCGACAAGAATGAGCTGTATGATAAAAAGCAGCGGATAGAAGAAAAACTCGCTGAGTTCCGCGTGGAGGGAGAAGTCAGAGAATACCATCCCGGACCTGTCGTCACCACCTACGAGTTCTACCCCTCTCCTGGAATTAAGGTCAGCCAGGTGGCCAATCTATCAGAGGACCTCTCCTTGGCTTTGGAGGCTGAGGCTGTCCGCATCCAGCGAATCCCGGGCAAGTCCACTCTCGGTGTCGAGGTTCCGAACAATAAGAGAGAACTCATCAAAGTTAGGGACATCATCGAGTCAGAAAAGTTTCTCCGTTCTCCCTCGAAGCTGACATTTGCCCTGGGGAAAACCATCCATGGAGAGGTTTACATCACGGATTTAACCGTCATGCCCCATCTTCTGATTGCCGGGGCCACCGGGACTGGAAAGAGTGTGGCCCTCAACTCCTTGATCGCCAGCATCATATACAAAGCCACGCCTGAGGAAGTGAAGCTTATCCTGATCGATCCGAAGCGTTTGGAATTCACGATCTACGATAGCGTTCCCCATCTTCTCTGCCCGGTTGTCCGAGACCCTAAAAAAGCAGGCTCTATCCTTCTCGATTCCATCCGCAAAATGGAAGAGCGATATCAAAAACTCGGCTACCTGAAAGTGAGAAACATCGACCAGTATAATCACAAGATTAAGCAAATCCTGAAAGAAAAAAAAGGGGATCTCACAGAGGAAGAGAAGGAAAAGCTCCAGCCCCTCCCTTACTTGGTCATCATCATCGATGAGCTGGCGGAGCTGATGATGATCGGAGCTCAGGATGTGGAGTATTGTATTGCCCGCCTGGCTCAGCTGGCTCGGGCCGTCGGGATTCACCTGGTGATGGCCACCCAACGCCCCTCGATCGATGTCATCACGGGGACTATCAAGAATAATTTTTCCAGCCGAATTGCCTTTCGTGTCCCATCCAAGGTGGACTCGCGAATCATCATCGATTCCTCCGGCGCCGAGAAGCTCTTAGGTATGGGGGACATGCTCTTTATGCCTCCTAACTATCCCCGCCTGATTCGACTCCACTGCTCTTACATCTCCCTACCCGAAATCACCCGGTTGATCCGGTTCATCAAGCAGCAGGGAAAACCCAGCTATGATGAGAAAATCGTCCGGGTTCTCAAAAAACCCGCCACTCAAGTTGAAGAGGAATACGGAGAGAAGGATACCCTGTATGAAAAAGCGGTCGAACTTATTCTCCTTACGGGACAGGCTTCAGCCTCCTATCTCCAGAGAAAATTTAAGTTGGGCTATGCCCGGGCGGCCAGGATCATCGACCAGATGGAACAGGAGGGCATCGTCGGTCCCTCCGAAGGGAGCAAGCCCAGAGAAATCCTGGTCGATCCCAAGACTTACCTGGAAAAGATGAACGGGGAGAGATGAGTGAGCCCGGCAAAGCCCCGGAAAAAAAAGGTCAAGAACGCCCTTCAAGATAAAAACCTGCAAAAAGCTCTAGAGCGAGCGTCAACTCACCATCATCAAAAGTTCAGCCTCACGACATCTGAAATCCCCTGGGAAGAGTACAAAGAAAGAGCGCGAGCCATCCGGCAAGAGTGTGTTAAGAAACTCCCCCAGCTCATCCAACGCTTCACTCAGGAGGCCGAAAAAGCCGGGGCCCGTGTCTACCAGGTTTCAACTCCCCAAAAAGCCATCCGGCAAATAGAAGAAATCCTTGCTCAAAGCAAGGCCAAACTCATCGTCAAATCCAAATCAATGGTCAGCGAGGAAATCGTGCTCAACTCTCAACTCGAGAAGAAAGGTTACCGGGTCGTCGAGACTGACCTCGGGGAATGGATCGTCCAGCTGGCCGAAGAAAAGCCGTCCCACATCACGGCCCCCGCCCTTCACAAGACTAAAGAAGAGATCGCTGACCTTCTCAGCCGCCATCTCCGGAAGACCATACCTCCTGAGTCTGAGGAAATCGTCAAGCAGACACGGGCTGAAATGCGGAAGCTCTTTTTCGAGGCGGATGTCGGCATTTCCGGGGCAAACCTGGCCATCGCCGAATCTGGAACACTGGTGATCGTCAGCAACGAGGGGAATGCCCGCCTGGTGACCTCCCTTCCTCCAGTCCATATCGCCCTGGTAACGACAGAAAAATTCGTGGAAACCATGGAACAGGCGGCCTCACTCATCAAGGCCCTGACGGCCGCTTCCTCAGGGATGAAACTGACTGCTTATGTCTCTTTCATCACCGGACCCAGCCGGACGACCGATATCGAAAAAGAACTGATCATCGGCGTTCACGGACCACAGGAGGTCCATATCATCATCCTCGATAACGAAAGACTAAGCATCAGCACAGACAAAGCTCTGGAAGAAATCCTGTATTGTTTAAAATGCGGAGGATGTATGCTGGTCTGCCCAGTGTTCCAGGCTGTCGGGGGGCATATCTTCGGAGGTCCAGTTTACCCGGGGGGAATCGGCGCTCTGCTCACAGCCATAACACTTTCGCATAAAGCCTCCAGCAGAATATTTGATTTCTGCTCTGACTGCAAAAAATGCGAGGACTTTTGCCCTGTAGGCATCCCCATCGGAGAGCTTATCCTCAAGCTCAAGAGTAAGA
>CAYGBF010000101.1:0-4557 GCA_964348035.1 uncultured Eubacteriales bacterium
TGGTCTTGCCTACCTTACCACCCGACTGGCTATAGAAATTCCCGATCGGAGAATAGCTCAATCCCTGATGAGCCAGGCGTCCCGGATCACGATGGGCTCGAATTCGGATTATTCTTACATACGGATCGCCTGTTTGACCGAAAGCTTAGCCGATACACTCAAGACCATGTCCAAGATCATCTTCGATCCTCTCTTTTCTGGGATCCGGATCGACCATGTCAAAGAGACCATGGAATACCAAAAAAAAAGGAACGACGATGATGCCCTCGTCCTTGCCCACCAGGCTTTGATAGATGCTTTTCTGACAGAAAGAGGCTACGGAGGCTCTGCCCTCGGCAGTGAGGAGTCCCTGAAAAACATCAAGAAAAGAGATATTAATGACTACTACAAGAACTTTTATCGAGGATCAAACATGGTTCTCGCTGTTTGTTCTGACCTCGAGGAAAAACGCATTTTGAACATCTGTTCCGATCATTTCAGCAAGTTTCCCGAAGGATCTCCTCCCCCGATCAAGATCGAAATTCCCGCTTTGGAAGATAAACAAGAGATTTTCATCGCCAAGGATAGCCTGCAGGCCGTCATCTCGTATGGATTCTCTCTCCCCAACCTGACACAACGGGATTTTGCGCTGAATTATTTACTCGAGACTCTGTTGGGAAGAGGTATAGGCTCCAGGTTGTGGCCGCTGCGGGCTGAGGAAAAACTGGCTTACAATGTCGGTGCCCGGGCCACCCAATTGAAAGAGGGGGGTATCATAGAAATCTACCTTGAAACAGATAACACGAAGCGGGAGGAGGCTGTTGCGGCTTTGGAAAAAACCATCGGTCTGCTCTTCGAAGAAGGAATAACCGAGGAGGAATTGAGAGCCACCAAAAACCAGTCCAAATCCTCCTTCCTGCGAGCGAATGAAACCAAAGACAGACGGGCCTTCAACCTGGGTTTCTTCGAGTCCCACGGATTAGGTTTTGAGTTTCTGAACGGATTTTTTCAAGAAATCGAGGAGATCACTCTGGATGAGATGAACACGTACATAAAAGCCCATCTCGAACCCGGCAAGAGGGTTCAAGTCATGGTCGGCACAAAATAGGAGTCAAGCAGAAAACTCAACCAGCCGACCGTTTCTGAGTCGGCGTATCTCATGACACATGAATTCGACAATCTCCGTATCGTGAGAGATGAACAGATAGACGATCCCCCTCTTTTTTTGCAGTCGCTTCAACAGATGGAGTATCTGGGCTTGAACAGAGATATCCAGAGCAGAGGTGGGCTCATCCAGGATCACAATATCTGGCTTCCGGAGCAAAATCCGCGCCAACACGATTCTCTGATTCTGCCCTCCCGACAGCTGAGAGGGATAGCGGTGGAGCACATCCGGAGGCAAGCCCACCGTCTTGAGGATTTCTTGTATCTCCTGTGATCTCTTCTTTCGAGGAATCCCGACCAGGCCCAGGATTTCGTCCAAAGAGGTTCTGATCGTTTTTTTCGGGTTCAGAGAGCCTTCTGGGTCCTGGAACATCATCTGCACCTTGCTCCTAAAAAGGACGGACGCTTCGCGATCTTCGACCTGGATATCCTGCCCATGAAAGAATATTTTCCCCGAACTCGGTTTTTCCAGACCGGCGATGATCCGGCCGAGGGTGGTTTTTCCCGTCCCGCTTTCTCCGACGATGCCAAAAGTTTTTCCCTTCTGAAGGCCAAACGAGATATCTCCCAAGATCATCGATTGTCTTCTGGAAAAAAAACCCGACGAATAGGATTTTGAGATATTTTGCGCCTTCAGTAAAAAAGCACACATCTGACATCTCTCTCCTTAATACGGACTAAGTCTGGTTTTCTTTGAAAACAGATATCTCTTCGATGCGGACAGCGGGGCTGGAACCGACATCCCTCTGGAAGATCGATCGGAGAAGGTGAACTTCCGGGAATGGGATTCAATCCTCTTTCGGGGAGACTTTCCAACAGGGCTTTCGAATACGGATGCAGGGGCTCTTCGAAGAATTCTTTTATACCCCCGGTCTCGATGATTTGCCCAGCATACATGACGGCTATCCTCTCCGCCAGGCTCCGGGCCGCACTCAGGTCATGGGTGATCAAGAGGAGCGAGGAATGATCCAATTCTTGGATGAGTCTGAGCTCTTCCAGGATCACCTGCTTCAACCGGTCATCCAGCCCTTTCGTTGGTTCATCGGCGATGACGATCTCGGGCTGGAGGACAACAGACATACCGATCAAGACTCTCTGTCTCATTCCCCCCGAAAGCTGGAAGGGATACATCTTGATTTCTCTCTCCGGCTCACGGAAACGGAGTTTGGCCAAGAGCTGGTTGGCCTTCTGGAGTGCTTTTAATTTCTTCTGGTTCTCGTGCACAATCAAAGACTCTGCGATTTGATGGCCGATGGAATACACGGGGTTGAGAGCCAAAGAGGGATTCTGGATGACCAAAGATATTTTTCTTCCCCGAATCCGAGACAGCTCTTTCTCGGACAGTGTCCTCAAGTCCTGGTTTCCATACAAAATCTGGCCTGCAGTGTGAGCATTCCGGGGAAGCAGCTTGAGGATGGCCTGGGCGATGACCGATTTTCCACATCCTGTCTCCCCGACCAGGGCCAAGGTCTCCCCTTCTCTCAGATCAAGCGACACCCCATCGACAGCCTGGACGATCCCCATCCGGGTTTTGAAATCCACCCGCAGGTTTTCGACAGCCAATCGACTCATAAACTCATACCCCTCTCAAGAACCTCTCTTCCCTCTGCTCATAACCGAATCCGAGCCAGACGATGGTCAACACGACCCCCACAATACAGATTCCTGGCGGCAGATACCACCACCACATCTGGTTGATAAAACCGCCTTTGACAAAGGCAAAGTTGATCATCATCCCCCAACTCTTGAGCGTCGGGTCTCCGAGACCGAGAAAGGACAAAGAGGCTTCCGAAATCATAGCCGTGGCCACTGTGATCATGAACTTCGGGATGACGACATGGATGATATTCGGCAGGACATCTGAGAAGATGATGTGAGCCTTCCTGAATCCGAGACACCTCGAACTCTCGATAAAACTCATCTCTCTGATCTGGAGAGTTTTAGAACGGACGACTCGAGCTGTCGATGTCCACCACAAAAGCCCAAGGGCGAGGCCGATCATCCAGAAACTCGGTTTCAGGAAAGCAGCCAGGATGATGATCAGAGGAATCCTGGGGATCATCAGGAAGATATCGGTCAGTCCCATCAACATCTCTTCCACAACACCTCTAAAATAACCGGAAACAAGACCGATGATCAGTCCCAACAGCGTTGCCAGCAGGGCCGCTCCAAACCCCACGATCAAGGACACCCTGGACCCATGGATGAGCTCTGACAAAATGTCATTCCCGATGTCATTCGTACCCAAGAGATGGTCACGACTGGGAGGTTGGTAGGGTTCGAACCTCTGCCACGGGTCATGGGGAGCCAGAAGATCCGCGCCCAGTGCTGCCAAGACGATGAGGAAAAAAAGAAGCAGGCCGATCCTGTTCCGGTTTCCAATTCTAATCTTGAACGGATCCGGCTCTTTTTTCAGAAGCCTTCTCATCTTTTCTCCTTCACGCGGGGATCGAGGAGCCGGTAGATGATATCGACCAAGAAGTTCGCGGCCACGACCATCACTGTGATGACGAGGAGCGATCCCTGGAGGACAGGGTAGTCACGGGAGAGCAGCGCATCATAGATCAAAGTCCCCATCCCGTTAAGAGAAAACACGATTTCCACAAACAGAGCACCGCTGAGGAGAAAACCGAAATCAAGAGCGACAAGAGTTATAACAGGAAGAGAGGCATTCTTGAAAATTTGCCGAAACAGGATCCGATCGCCGTGCAGCCCCTTGGCCCGGGCATAGGTAACGTAGAGCTTTCCCTTTTCTTGAAGGACACTTCCCCGCATGATCAAGTAATTCCGTGATGCGGAAAAAGCACTCATGACGAGGATGGGGAGAAAAAGATGGAGAAAGATATCGCCAAGCCCGCCTGTCCCGTAAAATCCTTTAAGCGGAAAAAGGGCCAACTGGAAGGAAAACAGAAAAAGACAGATGATCCCCAGGAAATACGGCGGAGTGCTGTAGAGAGCAAGGAAAAGCGCTGTTGTCAATTTATTCGGCAGGTTGTTTTTCCGCCAACCCGAAAGCGCCCCGAGATATGTCCCGGCCACGGCTCCGAGAAGTATGGAGGGGATCAGCAGGAGAAGAGTCCACTTCATTCGAGCCATCAGGATCGTCAGGACTTTCTGGTTGAAGTGGTAGGAATACCCCAAATCAAGACGGAGAAGGCTCTTCCAGTAATCGAAGAATTGACCAAGAAAAGGCTTATCCAGGCCGAGCCGGCTCCTCAATTCCTCCACGGTGCTCTGAGATAGGATAAAATCCTCACCTAAGAGATTAGCCAGGGGGTCCCCGGGCATGATCCTGGGAATCAGAAAATTCAGGGAAAAAATGATGATAAGAGCGATGAGATACCTGACAGTTTTTTTCTGTAAAGAGGACATCTAAAAAATTGATATGCTATAAATAGATCCTACCAAAGCTAA
>CAYGBF010000102.1:0-2934 GCA_964348035.1 uncultured Eubacteriales bacterium
GTGACAGATGTGATCAGTAAGGAAATGCTTAAGAGTGAAACCACGATATATTTAACTCGGATGTATTTTTTCATCGTTTCCCCCTTTATTGGATAGAGAGCCTTTTGACTTTGGTGCCGCCCTTTTGAGAAGTGACAACAATTTTCAGCGGTGTGTTCCCCTCAACAGCCACGAGCCAGCTGACCGTGCGCTTCGGACCTTTCTGCTTCACCTGGGTCGGGCTGTATCTTGGCCTCCTCCGGAACATCGGGTAGCCGGGTGGATACATCGGTATCCTCCTCCTCATCTGTGTCGGCTGGGGAGGAGGAGCGCCTCTTTCTGTATAGCCTGGAATCTTCATAGTCCCTTCCATGACTCCAAGCCTTTGGAACGGAGAGCCCTGAAGGTACGTAACGCGGTCGCCGATCAGCCAGACAACGTCTTCTCTGTTTCCGGCCAACTGAGTGCCCCGGGCCAGATGAGTCGCCAGTTTTCCCTTATTTTCAAGCGTCGCAGTGACTTCGACTATCTTGATTTTGCCTTTTGATTTGGCCTTCTTAATCGTCACCTGATCACCTTTTTGAGAAACCACAGCTTTAGCAGCATCATTTGCCGTGTGTAATAGGCGGGCTTTGGCGTTGGTGATGACGATTTCTGGCTGGAGTCCAGCCCTGAACTTGACAAACTCCCAATGTTTCTCACAGACGTCGATCAACGGTTCTCCCGGAAGGGCGTTACTCCGGTATTTGGGGATCCAGCCGCCGATCTCTCCTTCTCCGAGTTCTGGATGGTTGAACTTTTTCCAGGGTATGAACAGCTTCCCACCGTACTTTTCATCCTGGTATTTCAGGAGGGCCCTCTTTGATTTGATTCTTGCCTCCGGTCCTTCAAACTTTGGGAAATCCTTAATATCGTTCCGGGGATTCCAGAGTTCTGTGGTCAGAGCATATATTCCTAACTGCTTGTACATCCAATCGCCGGCCATCCCGTAGCTGTACCGCTGATCCCTGTCCTCGCGATAACTGACCCGCCATCCTCGAGGGAATTCGTAGCCGCGAGCTATGGCGTACTTGTTCTTGGATGTCTCTTTGAGTTCTTCCTTAAACGTATTTATAGATTCAGGTTTTTGCCAAGCTTCAGGGATTTCTTCGCCGATAATCTCGAGGTATTTCTTGCCCATGATCATATCAAAAACAGCCACATCCTTGGGATGCATCTCTGGGTGAGGAGCTGTTCCCATCGGTCTGTAGGTGAAGCCTCCAGAGGTATGGTAATTCTGGGCCATCAAGATGTTCGTGTGATTCGTGAAAAACTCGGCTATGGCATGGATCTCGGGTGATGAAGTGGGGTACTTGCCCTGACCTCCGGCCATCGTGTCTTTCCTGAACCAGCCCTCCGGAAAGTTTCTGTTTAGATCGATCCCTCTTTCCCTGTCTTCGCCGCGCTTGCCGTCGCCGTCATTGTCCTTGTCTTCCATGATGACCGAATACCGCTCCTTGTCTGTCTTTTCCTCCCTTCTCAGGCGGATCATCAATCTGGGATCCTGATCATCAATCACGTACCGTCCCTTGGGGTCTTTATACCGGAATCGAGTTATGTGTCCATCTCCGTTGAGGTCATCATACCCATCCTCGTTGACTTTGCCGTCCTCGTCATCGTCTTTCTTCATACTGTTCTGACGCTGTGGTAATCCTTTCTCGATGCTGCTGTACAGCCCGTCGGGATTGACGACAGGACAGACAAAAAAAGTTTGATCATCAACGAGGCGTTTGATTTCATCATCGTCGCCATAGCCAGAGACCAGCTTATCAATAACGTAGAGGCAAACTTCAGTCCCTGTATATTCATTTCCGTGCGTGCTGCCGCAGAGCCAGAATCCAGGTTTTCCCTGGTAGGGCTGCATGGGCTGGACGTTTTTGACACCCTCTTTCCTCATGTTTCGCAATGTGACAAGGGCATCGATCGTGGTTCCTGTCTTCAGGTTGGAAATCACGAGAACGTAAATCGGCCTCCCCATCGTACTCTGACCGATTTCGAGGAGTTTGGTGATGTTCGGGTAAGCTTTGGCGACGTCTTTGACGTAGGCTGCTGTTTTCGTGTAGCCATGATAATCATCAAAGCCTATCGGAACTTTCTGAGCGGGGAAAATAAGGACTGCTACGGTGAATAGTAAGAACATCATAAATGTGATATTACGATAGCCACTAAACCTGAAATATTTGATTTGCATAAAGCACTCCTTCCTTTACTTAAATATCAAAGAGATTTTTATTAGTGTGATAAACATTTATATTAGGCCGGAATTTTTCTGAATACCGGGGAGAATCACTTTATATTAAATCATTGTAAAAATAAAGATATTTTCGGTGAAAACGCCTCTTTCAAGTAACAGATGAACACACTTCTTTTTACTTGATTTACAATAATTACTTGCTGCGGTATTATTATCCAGCAAGGTGCGCCTGTAGCTCAGGGGATAGAGCGACGGACTCCGGATCCGATTTCTTCAATTTCCCTAAGTCCTTGAAAACAAAGTAATAGTCAATCTTATCAGCAATTTACGAAATTTGTTCTAGGTATGTTTAGGTATACCTAAGTATTGGAAAGTATATCTAGGGTGGTCACAATTTGATCACAGTTAAAGCATGTTGTGAATTATGGGATTATATGCGATTTTATCGTAAGCACTTGGATTCATTTGATTGGGCAATGCTCTTACAATTTCTTATCGCTGGATTTGAAAGTGAAAATGGTAAATAAAAAGCTAGTCATTAAACCACTTTTTTATATATAATCTAAAACAGAGCAATAATTAGGGATCTATTAATTGGGTGAAAAAGAAATTCTCCAGTCCTGGAAAGAAATTGCGTCTTATCTCGGACGGGCTGAGCGGACATGCCGACGATGGGAAAAAGAATTCGGGCTCCCTGTTCACCGGATGGACGGGTCACCCCG
>CAYGBF010000103.1:0-2180 GCA_964348035.1 uncultured Eubacteriales bacterium
GCTGTCAGAGGGAGAGAGGCGGCTGGCTGGACCACAGCCGAGGTCCCGACGACGAATATGACCTGACAGCGGGAGCTCGACTGAAAGGCGCTCTCGAGGATGGAGGACTGGAGAGACTCCCCGAACCAGACCACGTGAGGCCTGAGAAGAGCCCCGCATTCCGGACACCGGGGAGGTATGTCGCTGAGTGGGACTTCCAGGTTTTCGGTGATCGTACCCTCTTCTGTACACCGCACTTTCCAGATGTTGCCGTGGAGTTCGAGCACGTTGGTGGAACCTGCTCTTTGATGAAGACCATCCACATTTTGAGTGATCAGGTTGAAGGAGGGAAAGATTGTTTCCCAACGGGCGATGACCTTATGGCCGGAGTTGGGTTCCTTGGAGCCGATGATGTCTCGCCGCCAATCATACCATTCCCAAACAAGTTGGGGATTCTGGTGAAAAGCAGTGGGGGTGGCGAGTTCCTCGGCTCGGTATGTTTTCCAAAGACCGTTTTGGCCGCGGAAGGTTGGAATCCCAGACTCGGCGGAAATCCCGGCCCCGGTGAGGACGACAACCCGCTCCGCGTTCTGGAGGATTTGGACCAGAGAACCGAGGTCTTCTTTGTTTTCCATCCGTTTTTCCTTCGGACAATAGGATAATCCTTTCTCCCTGAAAAATCAAAAAATAATTGGGGTCAGACTTTGAAAACTTGAATTATATTATTGACCTTCGAATAAAATAACTCAAGTTTTCAAAGTCTGACCCCGTCTTGACTTCGTTCGGTAGAAATTATATACCAATAATCTCGTTTGAAGAGGAAATGATGGATAGTGAAAGACAAGCTAAAGCCGGGATAGGCATTCTCGGCGGAACCGGTCTGTACGAGATTGAAGGTGTCGATGATGTGGCTCGGGTCGAGCTTCATACTCCCTTCGGTCCCCCCTCAGACGTGTATGTCCTCGGTCATCTGGAAGGAAAACGAGTGGCTTTTCTCAATCGCCACGGACAGGGCCACCGGATTCTGCCCTCGGAAATCAACTATCGAGCCAACGTCTACGGGTTCAAAATGCTGGGTGTGGAAAGGATCATCTCTGTCAATTCCGTGGGCTCCCTCCGCGAAGCGATCAGGCCCCGCGATATCGTGTTTTCAGACCAGTTTGTAGACAGGACCCACCGCCAGAATTCCTTCTTCGGCGGAGGAATCGCTGCCCATGTGAGTTTCGATCAACCCGTCTGCCAGGCTCTCTCAAGAGTCCTGTTTGACTCGGGAAAGGCGCTTGGCTTGAGGGTCCACCCGACAGGAACGTACATCTGTATCGAAGGCCCGTCTTTTTCGAGCCAAGGGGAGTCGCTTGTTTATCGGTCATGGGATTGTGATGTCATCGGCATGACCAGCTCGACGGAAGCCAAGCTCTGTCGAGAGGCTGAAATCTGCTACTCAACCATGAATCTCGTCTGCGATTATGATGCCTGGCATGAAGAGGAGGAGCCGGTGACGATCGAGATGATCCTGGAGAATATGCAGAAAAATGTCCACAATGCCAAGGCGATTATCCGCCGGAGTCTCGCCGCCCTTACTCCCCAACGTGGAGACGAGTGTAGGTGCGGAAAAGCCCTCAAGAATTGTGTCATCACCGACCCCGCCTTCATGCCTCAAGAGACAAAAGAGAGGCTTCGG
Source organism: uncultured Eubacteriales bacterium (assembly GCA_964348035.1). GTDB lineage: Bacteria > Acidobacteriota > Aminicenantia > Aminicenantales > Aminicenantaceae > CAYFXE01. The sequence continues at coordinate 1,661 of CAYGBF010000103.1, forward strand.
CTGATTATCGAAAAATATGTCAAATTTTAATCCGAGGTTCATTCTAAATTGAGTTTAGTCATTGTCGGCTCGCTCGCTTTCGACACCCTCGAAACTCCTTACGGCCGAAGAGAGAGGATTGTGGGGGGCTCGTGTACCTACTGTGCGTTAGCGGCAAGCTTTTATACCCGGCCTAGAATCGTCAGCGTCATCGGAGAAGATTTCCCCGAAGAGACGATCGATTTTTTTAAACAGAGGAAAATTGATCTTCAAGGTGTTGTCAAAGAAGCCGGTCCAACGTTTCATTGGGAAGCCCGGTACGGTATTGATCCCAACCAGAGAACAACGATCAAGACCGAACTCAATGTCTTCGAGAATTTTAAGCCCATCCTCCCCTCAGAGTATAAAAAGGCGGATATTCTCTTTTTAGGAAACATTGATCCTGATCAACAGGATGACATCCTTGCTCAGGCCGAACACCCCCAGCTCGTTTCCATGGATACCCTAACTCTGTGAATCAACCCCAAGCCAGAATCGGTCT
>CAYGBF010000104.1:0-2405 GCA_964348035.1 uncultured Eubacteriales bacterium
CAACAACTCTTCCACTGTCACTTGTTTCATTTATGACCTCCTTATGCCATAAAAAATATATGAATTATTATATTAATTCCTATGCTAAGATTGTCTTGATCCTTATTTAAAACAGTTTATTATATTCCTCTCCTTGACCAAGTCAAGCAAAAAACTTTTAATTGAGAATTTTGCCCCTGTTTTTCGCGTCTAAGGCCTTTTTTTCTATAAAATTGGCGTTAACTTATTTAATATAAACGATTTACTGAGGCCTGATTTACTAAGGCCCGGCCCCAATTAACAGCCAATTAACAATCAAATCAATTAACTCAATTACCACCAAGATTTACCTATGGAGGAAGGCTCTTTCGCTGTCTGTTTCTTCGGGTTTTTTGGTGACGATCATGGCCAAGTTGTGCTCGTCGGCCTTGTCGATCACGTCTTGATCTCGGATAGAACCCAGCGGGTATACGATGGCCGTAATGCCGTTTTGGGCGGCCAGTTCCACCACATCTGTAAACGGCATGAACGCATCCGAGGCCATGACACATCCCTGAGGGCCGTATCCTCGTCTGGAGTATTTGATGGCATTCTCGGCGGCATCGATCCTGCTTCTCTGACCGGAGCCGATGCCGTGCACCTTGTCTTTCTGTCCGATGACAACAGCGTTCGACCGGGTGAAGCAGGCCACGATCCAGTTGAAAACAGCAGCTTCCAGCTCATCAGGGGTGGGTTTTCTTTTCGAAACCACATCCACAGCTCCAGACGAGGTGATTTTCGAGTCGAATCGTTTTTGGACCAAAAGCCCACCGCAGACTCTCTTGAACTCCAAACCGCTGTCCTTGGCCTCTTGGTTAAGATAGCCCCCCATCTTGACCACCCGGAGCGGCTTTCTCTGGGCTAAAACCTCCAAGGCCTCAGGGGAAAACTCAGGAGCATAGACGACTTCAATGTTTCTCTGGCTCTCCACTAAAATTTCCGCCAGCTCCTTGTCAATCATATGGTTAAAGACGTCCACACTCCCAAAATTTGAAAGGGCGTCACATTTCCAGGCTTTCTCAAAAACACCTGTCGGTGACTCACCCAAGGCCACGCCGCTGGGCATCTCATGTTTGATGAGCGCACAGATGTGTACGTCCTTATAAATTCCGGTCAATTTCTTGACGAGCCGTTGGCCGAGGTCCATATCCCCCACGTTGATGTAGCTCAATCCTTTCGTCCCTTCCTTCAAGATCTCGATCGTGGCCATGTTCGGGCCGGAGGCCCCGACTTCTCTGTAGAAGGCAGCCGGGTAGCCGGGATTTTCTCCGTATCTCATCGACATGGCTTTTTGGAACTTGTGCTTCCCGACAGAAAGAGAGCCGGGGAAATCCTCCTCAATCTTTCTTCTGTACTGTTTCCGGGTTTCTTTACCGACTTTATGCATGGGCATCACCTTTCCTTTCCCATCTGTTGATGATCGAGACTTCGTAATCATCTCTCTCGAGAGAGGAAGAAAACACACAGGCGACAGCCACCCTGAAATCCGGCCTCTCTCCGGCTGGACCGAGAGCCTCGTACACAGCCTCTGCCAGGTCTCGGCATGTCCTGTGCGGAATTTCCAAACTGAGCGGATCCCCTGAAAACGAGGGCACGGGATCTCTGTTCTCGCCTTGGTAAGTGGTCACCATGTTTCCGTGTCCGCTGACCATCGAACATTCGAAAACATCCCGCACCGATGAGCTGTCTGGACCTCTTCTGATAACACTCAGGGCAGCCCTTTCGAGAGTAAGCACACAGCCGCTGATCCGAGGTGTGAAGATCGGTGCATCCGGTTCATAGTCCCATTCGCTAAGGGCCGACTGCAAGAGAGATGCCGGGTTCGGGCTTTTTCCCAGATGATCAATGATGTCTGAGGTGTGTTTTCCGTTGCTCACCACAACCCCACGCGAAAGATAAACGGCCGGATAGACGAGCAGATCCGCTTGCCCTGTCTTCAAGATGTCTTCGTCTGTGGGTTTAGCCCAAATAGAATCGCCTTCTTTTTCGAGTTTTCTTGCTTGACTCGAGGGGGAGCGCCCGGTAACTGCGTAGACGACAACGGCCTTCTTTCCTGTCGGATCCTTCCCGAGAATGATCACTCGACCCGGGTATTCTTTAACGGCTAAATTCTCGAGTCCTGTCTTCAATTTTCGCTCGATCTAAGATGGATTTATAATTGGTTTTTTATAGATAACACAAAAAATAGGGGCTGGCAAACTTTTCCGTCATCCCGTAAGCATCCTTATTTCCGTGATAACCGTTACTATTATGGATCAGGTAGGGTGTATCGAAAACACGCGGACTTTCCCCAGCGAGGAAATCCCGCGGAGCTTGTTCCCGCGGAGGCGGGAAACCGGGCCTCGCTCTCCTCTCCTGAGGAGAGGAGCCGTGCCCGCTCGGCCCTG
>CAYGBF010000105.1:0-3216 GCA_964348035.1 uncultured Eubacteriales bacterium
TCTGATGGCCCGATCGCCAAAGGAGATAAAGTTAAAGTCATAGAGGTCAAAAGGAATTTAAAGATCAAAGTCAAGAAATTCTAGAAGCCATAAATATCTTGAAATTTTCTTGCACTTTAAATAGATTGGAATCAACACCCAAAAAATATCGAGAAAAAGGAGGTCAAAATGATCACATTCCCCATAATCATCATAGCCCTCGTTGTCCTGTATTTATTGAATGCGATTAAAATCCTGAGAGAGTACGAAAGAGGTGTGATCTTTCGTCTCGGACGTGTTTTGCCTAAACCGAAAGGGCCGGGAATCATCCTGGTCTTTCCTCCGATTGACCGAATGGTCCGAGTCAGTCTGCGGATTGTCGTCATGGATATCCCGCCTCAGGATGTGATAACAAAAGACAATGTATCGGTCAAAGTCAATGCAGTTGTCTATTTTCGGGTCATGGATCCCCAGAAAGCGATCTTGGAGGTTCAGGATTTTCTCTTCGCCACATCTCAGCTGGCTCAGACAACACTCCGGAGTGTGTTAGGAGAGGTCGAACTGGATGAGCTCCTTTCCGAGCGAGAGAAGCTCAACGTCCAACTTCAAGAAATCATAGATCTGCATACCGATCCTTGGGGCATCAAAGTCCAACTCGTCGAAATGAAACACGTGGATCTTCCAGAAAATATGGTCCGGGCGATTGCCAAACAAGCTGAGGCAGAAAGGGAAAGACGGGCGAAAGTCATCCATGCCGATGGAGAGTTCCAAGCTGCGGATAAACTGACTCAGGCTGCCGATATCATCTCGACCAATCCTCAGGCTCTTCAACTCCGGTTTTTGGGAACTCTGACAGAAATCGCGACGGAAAAGAACTCGACCATTATTTTCCCGCTTCCGCTTGAAATATTAAAAGCATTCATGCATCAAGGCCTGAAACAGAAAAGCGATAAGGAATGAAAACTAAGGATTACCGAGAAGTCCAGCTCTCCAGCTCTTCCCTTGTGTTCATCTTTATCGCCATCCTGATCTTGGGAGTGGTGATTTTCCTTCTCGGGGTTTCGGTCGGGAAGAAACAGGCTCAAATCCTTAAGGAGTCAGGGATTCCTGAAGAAGCCAAGCTTGAAGCAACAGAGGAAAAGTCCAGGCCCTCTGAAGGAAATAAAGGAGCGATCCAAGAAGAACTGGCCATGCATCAAAAGCTCAAGAAAGAAACAGAGACAAAAAAACCTCCCGAAGTCCGAGGAGAAAACCTCTTCTATGTTCAGGTCGGCGCCTTCGCCGATACGAAAGCGGCTAGCTCGGTTGCAGACAAATTCAAGAAGGAAGGTTACCGAGCCTTTGTCCTCGATCCTCTGCCATCGGATAACAATCCCGTATACCGGGTAAGGATCGGGAGCTTTCCGACCAGAGAACAGGCAGAGAACATAAAGGATAAATTAGCTGCGTCGCAGAAGAAAAAGAAGAGCGATTATTTCATCGTCCGAAAATAGGGAGTTTGTCCCTCGCCGCTGGAATAGCATAATAGATTGAGAATTAAAGCCCTAGATATTTTTCTGGTCTTGGTGAGCGGACTCGCCGCAGCCCTCTCCTTCCCGAAATTCAGCCTTTCCGTATTGGCCTGGATTTCACTTATTCCCCTGATATATGTCATCCTCAAGTTTCGTCCCAAGCAGGCTTTCTTGTTGGGTTTTCTGGCAGGTACTGCTTTTAACGCTCTCCTGATTTATTGGATCCCGTCTGTCCCGGCTCATTACAGCAACCTGTCTATCCCGTTCAGTATTTTAATTTACGTTGTGTTTGTCCTTTTCCTCGCTCTTTTTTGGGGAGCGGTCTGTCTGCTTTTCTCGACAATCTTCGTCTCTTTTTCCAAATGGGTCTATTTTGTAGTGCCCTTCCTGTGGGTCTCTATGGAATACGTTCTAACCCACCTTTTCACCGGGTTTCCTTGGGGCCTTCTTGGCTCCAGTCAATACAGAAATCTCCCGTATCTGCAGGTGGCTTCAGTCACAGGGGTTTATGGGCTTACCTTCTTCCTCGTTCTTTTCCAGAGCATGCTTGTCTTTTCCATGAAACACCGGAAGAAAACTCCGTTTGTCACGGCACTCGGTCTTGTCCTTCTTCTTCATGGCTTGGGATTCTGGAGTTTGAGACAGGAGCCGCTCAAGGACCATGCTTTCAGAGCTTCTGTCATCCAGGGTAATGTTTCCTCGGATATTTACTGGGATCAAGTTTCTAGACAAGAAATCGAGCGCTTATTCGAACGGCATCTGGATCTCAGCCATCGAGCCTACCGTGACGGTGCTCAACTCATCATCTGGCCCGAGTTTTCTGTCACTCTCTGCTTCAGCTGTCCCCAGGATCTGTACCAGGAGTTAAAACAGCGGCTTTTTCGCTTCGTTCAAGAGAGAGGATGCACTCTTCTGATCGGGACGAACGAAATCGCCGTCCACGGAGAAACCGTTTTGTATTACAACACGGCCCTCTGCCTTGGGCCTGACTTATCCATGAGCCAGTACCACAAGATGCATTTAGTACCCTTCGGGGAGTACACGCCGTATAAGAAAATTTTTTCCTTCATCCAGAGCATGACCCATGCTATCGGAGATATTACTCCTGGCAGAGAGCATACACTCCACACGTATGAGGATTATCTATTCGGTTCACCCATCTGCTACGAGATCATTTTCCCAGATTTAGTCCGACAGTTTGCTCAAAAGGGAGCCCAATTCCTGGTGACCATCACCAACGACGGCTGGTACGGGACGAGCTCCGCACCATACCAGCACTTCTCGATGGCCGTGATAAGAGCCGTCGAAAACAGACGTTACCTGTTAAGAGCGGCCACCACTGGAATCTCCGGGATCATCGATCCCTACGGCCGTATCCTGAGTCGTTCAAAAATGATGACCGTTACCCATCTCACCGCCCAGGTTTCTCCATCCGAAAAACAGACATTCTACACCCAGTATGGCGATCTCCTGGCCCTCCTCAGCTTGACTTTTAGCGGGGTATTCCTTATCCTGACCATGATAAAGAAGATCCATGCCAGAGAAAATGCCCGTTAGTGAGTCTCTCTCGGAAATTCAAGCTAAAATCAAAGATTATCTCTCTAAGTACGACAAGCTAAGAGGTTTTCTTTGACATAGCTGGCAAGAAGATCGAGATCAAGGCCATTCACCAAGAGCTTTCCTCACCTGATATTTGGAAAGATCAGCAAAAGTATCAAATCCTCCA
>CAYGBF010000106.1:0-8693 GCA_964348035.1 uncultured Eubacteriales bacterium
CAGTCAGAATTTTCTCCTCTTTTCCCTTGTTTCTGATGACTTTTATATCAACCTTTGTTCCTGGGGGGATATCTGCGATTTTGAACAGCAGGTCGTTATGATCCTTCACGGGTTGGCCATCGACCTCGACAATAACATCGTAGGGCTTCATCCCAGCCTTGGCGGCGGGATAATCGGGTTCGACTTCTTGGATCATGGCCCCTTGTTTAGATTTCAAGTTGAGCGATTTCCTTAAATCTTCGTCGATGGGGTAGATCCCTCTCACCCCCAAGTATCCTCTGACGACTCTCCCTTTGTTCCTGAGTTGGGTGATGACTTTTTTGGCGATTTCGGAAGGGATGGCAAACCCGATGCCGATGTTTCCACCCGATGGGGAGGTGATCATGCTGTTGATGCCTATGACCTCCCCCCTCAAGTTGACCAGTGGACCACCGCTGTTACCAGGGTTGATGGAAGCGTCTGTTTGGATGAAATTCTGGTAACTGGGTCCGCCTCCAAGCTGTCTCCCTTTGGCACTTATGATTCCGGCTGTGACTGTGTGTTGAAAATTAAAAGGATTTCCTATGGCCAGAACCCATTCGCCTGGGCGACAGGTGGTCGAATCACCGAGTTCGATGTAGGGCAAATCTTTGTCCTTTACTTTAAGCAAGGCGAGGTCTGTATCCGGATCGGTTCCGATGATTTCTGCTTTGTATTCTTTGCCCTCGAGAGTCTTGATATCAACCTCGATGGCTTTTTCCACGATGTGATTATTGGTAACGAGGTAGCCGTCCGAACTGATGAAAAATCCGGATCCTCGAGAGCGGGAACGGTATTCCTGTTCTCGTCGGTCTGGATATCCGAAGTATCTCCAGAAATCCTCGAACATAGGATCATCGAAGAAGCCCCGCATCTGACGCTTTTCGACTCTCTCGGCTTCGATGGAGACGACAGCCGGAGCCACTTTGTCGGCAACGGTGACAAAATCCAGGTTTGGCTTCATTTGAGCGGCAGGGGGAGCCGCATACAGGTTGGTGGACATGGCAGACGAGGACGACTCTTCGAGGTAATTTTCAGGCATGTTTTTTTCTGGGAGATAGACAAAAACCAAGCTTGCCAGAAACAGGCCTAAGACAAAGCTAATTAAGGCTATGATTAGGATTTTTTTCATCGAAAAACCTCCAGAAAATCTAAAATATAAATTAACATACTCGTGGGTAAAATTCAATCGGACTACGTATTAATAACTCTGACTGCGATAAAACGTTGCATCCATCCCCGTACCCGCTACCCGTTTTCACGGGCACAAGCTTCGCGGGCACAGACTCCGGCAGGTGGCTGGAACCCATCCTTACTCCCCCGTCATCCCTGCGCAGGCAGGGATCCAAATCCTTTTATTGAACTTTCCCCTCTTCTATTATATCATCCAATTGCTGACGGAGCAGATGAAACTCAAGAAAGGTGTTTTGATCGTTATCGAGGGTATCGACGGGGCGGGAAAAACCACCCAGGCCAAAAGACTCCTCGATACGCTCTTAGATAAAGGGCTCAAGGCCGTCTACTTTCGGGAACCGTCAGACAGCCGATGGGGCCGGATAATCAAGGAGAAAGCCGTTACGGCCGACTCCCTGTCTCCGGAGGAAGAATTGGATTTATTCCAGAAAGACCGGCGAGAGAATGTCGAGAGGAACATAAAACCAGCTTTAGAAGACAAGCAGGTGGTCATCCTGGATCGGTATTACTTCTCGACGATGGCCTACCAAGGGGCCCGTGGGATCGATCCTGGATGGATTCAAGAAAAGAATGAGGAGCTTGCTGTTATCCCAGATTTGGTGTTCATCTTGGATGTCGAACCTGGAACAGGCCTGAAACGTATCGAAGATCGGAAGCGAAAAGATGAACTCTTTGAACAGGAAGAACGCTTGACTAGAGTGAGAGAGATCTTCAAGGGAATCCAAGGCGATAACATTTTCCACATCGAGGGGACCCAACTAGAGGATGACATCAGCCAAGATATCGGACGGATCGTCCTCGAATATCTCAGCCCTTTAGTGGATTAGGCAGACACCATCAACCATCCCCCATGGCTGGTCATTCCCCATGAATTCTGGTATATTTTTCATGTATGGTCATCAAAAAAAAGCTTGTTATCAAGATCCCGAAAATAAAGAAGCCCAGTAAAAGGCGCCTCCTAAAGACGGCTCTGTTCGTCTTCCTGTTCGGGTCGGTTATTATCCTCGGCTCCATGCTCGGGGCCTATGTGGCCATCCTCCAAAATTTGCCCTCCATCTCCCGACTCGAAGAATTTGAACCGGATATCATCACTTATATCTACGCTGATGATGGTCAAGTCATCGGGGAGTATGCCATCGAAAAAAGGATCGAAGTCAGCGTCGAAGATATCCCCGATGTCATGAAGAAAGCCATCATCGCCACCGAGGATCCGCGGTTTTTCAACCATGGAGGGATTGATTTTCGAGGAATCATGAGAGCCATCAGGGAAGACATTAAGATCAAAGGAAGACCGGGACGGCTGCACGGGGGAAGCACGATCAGTCAGCAACTGGCCCGCGAGCTTTTCCTCCACAGAAAACAGACCATCAGGCGGAAATTTAAGGAAGTCCTCCTGGCTTTCAAAATCGAGAAAAAATATACCAAAGAAGAGATTCTGACCCTGTACTGTAATCAGTTCAACCTGGGACACGGCGCCTACGGAGTCGAAGCGGCTGCCCAATTGTACTTTGACAAGAGTGTCTTTGAACTCAATCTACAAGAATCGGCCATGATCACCGGGATATTGAGGGGTCCTTCCCTTTATTCCCCGTACAATAGACCAGATTTGATGCTTCGGCGGCGCAATCATGTCCTCAACCGGATGATCGAGGAGGGATTTATTACCGAGGAAGAAGGGGAGGAGGCCAAAGCTGGGCCCCTCACGGCCCTGCCACTCTACAGGTCAGATTCTGAATTCGCCGCTTATTTTAAAGAGGAAGTAAGGAAATATCTCGAAAAAAAATATGGTTACGATGCCCTCTACAGAGAGGGATTGAGAGTCTATACAACGCTCGACGCGGAATACCAACGTTATGCCGAGGAGGCGCTCCAGCGGCAGCTGCGAGTCCTTGATAAAAGACAGGGATGGAGGATGGACAAAAGGAATTTGATCGAGGAAGGTATGGAAGACCTGGAAGTCATAGAAAACAGGTTCTTCTCGACCTGGCTCAAGCCGACCATAGAGGAGGGAAACATCATCGAGGCTGTAGTCCTGTCGGTAGAAAGGGCCGGGGCCTGGGTGAAGATTAAAGACTACACAGGTAAACTCAGCAATAACGATATTGCCTGGACTAAGACCAAGAACCTAAAAAGCCTCATCAAGCAGGGGGATGTTATCCATGTTAAGGTGAATAAAGTCAACGAAGAGAACAATGAACTCCTCGTTTCTCTCGACCAGGAACCCATCCTGGAAGGAGCCTTCTTGGCCATCGAGCCTCAGACAGGACAGATTAAGGCTATGGTGGGCGGCTATTCCTTCAAGAGACTCAAATTCAACCAGGCAACCCAAGCCTTAAGGCAGGCTGGTTCGGCCATAAAACCCTTCTTGTACACGGCCGCCCTAGAGAATGGATTCACGCCCGCCAGCATCATCATCGATGAGCCGACGGAATTCAGGGACGATTGGATGGAGGAGCCGTGGGCGCCGCCCAACTATGACGAGAAATTCAAAGGGGCCGTCACCCTTCGGACGGGAATCGAGGAATCGAGAAACATCGTCACAGCCAAGCTCCTGGAGTATATCTCCCCGCAGACGGGAGTCGAATACTGTCAGAGGTTCGGGATCACAACTCCCTTGTATCCCTATCTGTCTTTGTCCCTGGGGACGCCTGATGTTAAGTTGATCGAGATGGTCTCGGCTTTTTCAACCTTTCCCAACAAAGGCGTTCGGGTTAGACCTTATTTCATCACCAGCATCGAAGATAAGGAAGGAAACATTCTCGAAGAAGCCAAAGTGGAGTCAGAAGAGGTGATATCACCCCAGATCGCTTACATGATGACCTCTCTCCTCCAGGGCGTGGTGCAAAGGGGAACGGCTTGGAGAGCCGGGGCTTTGGAGAAATCCCTCGGAGGAAAAACAGGGACGACAGATGAATTCTCAGATGCCTGGTTTATAGGTTTTTCTCCTTCGCTTTGTGCCGGCGTATGGATCGGACACGAGAAGGAAAAGCTTAGTATCGGTGAGAGGCAATCCGGAGCCGTGGCCGCCCAGCCGGTGTGGATCGAGTTTTTTAAGCGAATTATCGACGAGGAGAAGCGACGGGCCGAGGAGGAAGGGATAGAGGTTGAAAAGGAAGAATTTGAGGTTCCGCCCAACCTCAGCTTTGTCGAAATCGACAGGAAAACAGGACTTCTGGCCACACCTTTCTGTCTGTTTCCGATGAAGGAGGTCTTCTTACCAGGCACAGAACCTTCCCGATTCTGCTCCCACGAAGACCATATGATGATCCTCGATTATTACTCCGTCGATAAAAAGAAAGATTAAAAGAAGGGGAGGCCCATTCGATGAATGGGCCTCATGGATCTATGGTGAAAGCCTAAAGGGGCCACTGGCCAAAATTGGAATCATCCTATTTTTTCTTTTTCTTGATTTTCGTTTTCTTGGCCTTGGAACGCGAAGACCTGGAGGAAGACTTTTTGGTCACCTTGCTAGAGGATCGTTTGGAACCAGAGCTTGATATGCTTTTTTTCGATGTCGAGCCGCGCGATGACGTATCTCGAGAAGTAGACTTTTTCACTTTACTGCTTGATTTATCCGATGACTTAGAAGAAGAGGATTTCTTATCGCCCGAGAAGTACTTGTAGATTTTACCGATGACCGAATCGGATTTCTTGGAATCAGAAGTTGTTTTGTCTTTACCAGACCGAGCAGAGGGATAGCCGATTTTTCTCTGGATGATTTTTTTCTCGCCTATGGATTTGGTGCTCGGGCCGGATTTCCCGATGATTCGGGCCGATTCCGCAGACTTCTTTGTAAGTGTGCGAGCCACGATCTTTCCTTCTTTGAATTCGGCTGAACTTCCGTCTTTTCGAAGAAAGACTCTTTTCCCACCCAGGTTGTCGACAGCGATTTTCCCCGCGACTGGTTTTATGGATATCATCTGATTTGTCAGTTTAATTTTTCCGACGCTTCTGAGGGATTCCTGCGATAAAGCAACTTTGGAGACATTCCTGGCCTTGAGCTGATTCTTGTGGATGACCGTCAAGGCCCGAGATCTGGGCGGATAATCTGGGCCATCATACTTGTCGTAGAACACGTTGTTGATGATCACTACGGGGCGGTCGTAATAACTTAAAGGCGCCCAGCCGAAGTAGTCAGGACCCCAATGCCAGCTGACCCAGGCCGGAGCCCAGACCATTCGAGGAATCCAGTACCAGCCGAGGCCTACACTCCAGTGCCATCGTCCGAAGTGGAATGTGGCCCAACCCCAAGGTTCATACGGAAGCCATGTCCATCCACACGGAGAAAGCCATATCCATCGGCCGTTATAGTAGGGACGCCAATACGGATCAACTCCACCGGGTACCCAGACATAACCGTAAGGAGGCATATAGACCCAGTTCCCGTATGTGGACAGTTCGTATTCAAAATCCTCGAGTTCTGCGGGCAGGTATCTCCGGGCCATCCTCTTGCGGATTTGAGAATCCCTGTATTCACTCCATCTGTCGAAACTGTCTTCGGCGACGGCGTAGAATGAGGATGGACGAGAGGGGAAGTGACCATCCATAGCCTCAAGCCTTTGTTCATCCTTGACCAGGACAGATCCGGACTCTCCGGAGGCCTCTACGAGGCCTTGAAAAACGAACAGCTCTGTTTCGCCGTTTTCCCGAACATCGATCCTGTACAGACCCTCATCCAGGAGGTAAAGGGAGACATCCGGGGTGTGGATTTCGACACTTTTTTCTCTTCTGAGAGATCCGAGGCTTAAATAGACATTTCCGGACCAGATTTGGATCTGGATGATGTCGCTTTTCCTGTCTGGGAGCTTGAAGAAGTCGACTTTAGTGTTGTTATCCAGTCGGAGGTAATTACCCCGGCTCAGATATATTTCCGCTCGACCTTCGGTAGTTCCTAACCGATCACCCTCGGTAATCGGCATGTTGATGACACCTTCCTCATAACTGAGGTCGCTGGCTCTCTGGAGGTACGTGTTTCCAGTAATAAAGCTCATCCGGGCAAAAGAATTATTGGTGTATCTCGGCTCCTCTGCATTCAAGAATGACAGGGAGAATATCAGAACGATCGCCAAAACGTAAGTTTTTTTCATCGTTTTTCTCCTTCCGCCATATTTGATGCAAATCCTATGCCAAATCCCTTTCCCTGTCTGTTGTCGTCAGGGAGGTTTTTCTGTCCTTAAAAGATGACGAGTGTCTGTATATTTGCAGACACTCGTCACTCCTGCCTGTCATTCCTGCGAAGGCAGGAACCCAGTCTTATATTAATAAAAATCTTTCTTATTCCAGTCCCTGCGGAGGCAGGGGCTGGAATGACGGAAAGGAGAGGGAGCAAAAAGGTGGGCTGGGAACTAGAAATTCCAGTGTTTCCTCTGCGTTTCGAAGACAGGGGAGAGCATCTTCTCCAGAACAGGTGAGCATTGGGCTTCGACCTCGACTTTTCCCGCCTGGCCGGCCAGGTGAGTCAAAACGTGCTTCACGCCTTGTTCGAGTCCATTGAGGTCATACCCTCCCTCTAAGGTAAAAAGAAGGCGGTCATCGCAGAAGCGATGGGCCAAATCCATCAGGACCGAGGTCATGGCCCCGAACCCCGGTCCGCTCACCATCATCCCCCCCAGAGGATCGTCTTTATATATATCGAAACCAGCCGAGACCAGGATAAATTCAGGCTTATACAGCGCTGCAATCGGAGAGAGGATTTCCTTGAAGATATACAAAAAGCCCTCATCCGCCACACCGTAGGATAGAGGGACGTTGACCGTATACCCCTCACCGGCATTCCTGCCGACCTCATCCCAGCGCCCTGTCCCTGGGTAATGGGGATATTGATGGGTGGAAAAATACAGGACATCATTCCTATCGTAGAAAGAGTGTTGAGTGCCGTTCCCATGATGGAGGTCCCAGTCGACGATCAAAATGCGCTGAAGACCGTGTTTTTGGAGCAGGTATTCTGCACCGATGGCCACGTTGTTGAACAGACAGAAGCCCATGGCCCGGGACGCTTCAGCGTGGTGACCGGGAGGCCTGACGAGCGCGAACCCGTTCTGGATGGCTCCCTCCATGACGAGTTCAGCCGCCTTTAAAAGACCACCAGCGGCCAAAAGTGCCACCTCGTAGGAGCGAGCCGAGGTAGAAGTATCCGGATCCAAGACGACGCGGTCTTTTCCCGCTGTCTGCTTGATGGTTTTTAGGTATGAGGAGGGATGAACCATTTCGATTTCCGACTCTGTGGCGGACCGAGGTTCTAGAGTCTTATAAGGAAAAGAGATGTCTTTTTCTATCATCCTGTAGATGACTTCTAATCTTTTCGGGCTTTCTACATGGAAGGATCCCATGTCATGCTCCATGTACCTCTTATCCATGACGATACCTGTCTTCATCAAGGCCTCCTTAGTTGAAGAATTCTTTCCATTTTTCCGGTGGGGGTTTCGCTCCCCAAAGGCTGACACCGACAAGCAAGACGAGTGAACAGATCAAAGCCGGGTAGATGGCGGGCACTCCCAAAGGCGGATATCCCTGGACTTTGTTTATGATTTCCCAAACGATGGTTGTGGTCATCCCGCCCAGAATAGATGATACGCCTCCGGCCACGGTCGCCCTTTTCCAGAAAAAAACAGCCAGAAGAGCGGGAGTGATACCCGCTCCATAGATTGTGTAAGCGGCGTAGGCGGCATCCAGGATGCGCGGGAAAAAGGAGATGAGGGAGTAGGCGATAAACCCTAAAATGATGACGAACAGCCTGGAATACAGGATCATTTTCTTGTCTTCTAGACCGGGGTTGATGAACCTCTGGTAAATATCGCGGATGACGTTTGTCGCCGGAACGAGCAGAAAGCTGTTGGCCGTTGAGATGATGATGGCGACTATAGCGGCTAATAGGGCACAGCCCACAGCGATCGGCATACCTTTGTGGGCCACAAGAAGGATGATCTTTCCGGCTTCCTCAGTTTCCAAACCCTTGAAAATGCTGCTGCCGACAACAGCCAGGCTCTGAAGAGTAATCCCCAGCAGGATGACTCCCAGTACCCAACCGATGACCGACCGCTTGGCTTCCCGTTCGTCCCGGGCGGAGAAAAATCGCTGGTACATGTTGCCCATACCCAGAGCGAGGAGAAGGGTCGGAAAAAAGTAGCCCATGGCCTGAACCGTACTCATGTTCCCTAAGATGGGATCCTGTCGCGGTGTGACGTTGGCGGCGATGGTCTCCAACCCCCCAGCGTGATGGATGAGAAACGGGAGGGCCAGGAAGATTCCGGTGATCATGATCAAGCCGTTAAAGATGTCCAGGTAAGCCACGGAAATCATGCCTGCCAGCATGGTGTAGATGATGACGAACGCGGCCACGATGATGATTCCGGTCTTTATCGGCATTTTTCCGTCGGTTATGATGTTGAGCACCCAGCCGCCGCCGCGGAATTGATAGCTGACGATGGTCACATAGGCGATGATCGTCGTGAACGTGGCCAGAATTCTCGCCCATTTATTGT
>CAYGBF010000107.1:0-4325 GCA_964348035.1 uncultured Eubacteriales bacterium
ATCCCTTACTTTAAACTTTCTGGATCTCTGAGGGGATCCCTTGAACGCGAAGAAGATTTTTTTGTTGATTTTTCTGATCCTCAAGGCGTGCTTCTTCCGGTAAAGAGAACGGGAGGAAAAATCATACAGGGTGTTTGTCTCGAGATGTCTCTTTTTTTCTAGGTGAGCTCCAAGCTTAGTGATTTTGGAAATGGTTTCCTCGATATCGCTGATTTTAATCTTGACTTCGATTTCGACCATGCCTGAGATGGGGTCAGACTTTGAAAGCTTGAATTATATTATTGTCCTTCGAATAAAATAACTCAAGTTTTCAAAGTCTGACCCCGTTTATCTGTTTCTGGTTAAGATGAAATCAGAGAACAGGATTAACGTGTCCCGATGGACAGATTCGGGAAACTGACCGATAATCTCCTTAGATTTGAGAGAAAAATCTTTCGCCTTGGAAAAGGTGTTATCCAGCGCTCCGTTGGACGTGACGATGTCAAGAATTTCTTCTCGAGCCTTCTTATCTAAGGGCTTCTCTGTCAATAATTGAGTCAGGCGTTTTCGGTTAGCGTTACCGTCGTTTTGGAGGGTATAGATAAGAGGGAGTGTGATTCGGCCTTCGCTGATATCGGATAATACCGGCTTTCCCAGAGTTTTTTCGTCACCCGTAAAGTCGAGAAGATCATCGATAATCTGGAATGACATGCCGATGCACGTCCCAAAATCAGACAAAGAATTCTGTTCCTTTTCAGATGCTCTGCCGAGAATTCCACCGATCCGACAGGAAGCCGAAAATAAGGAAGCAGTTTTTTTATTGATGATATCCAGATAGTCTTTCTCAGCGATATCGAGATGGCCGCTGAGGTAATATTCGTTGAGCTCCCCCTCGATCATTCGGGCCGAGGTATCAGTCAGGATTCCTATGATCTGGCGATGGGAGCTTTGGAGGGAAAGGCCGATGGATTTAATATACAGGTAATCCCCCAGGAGGACGGTGATGTTCGGCCCCCAGCGGGCGTGGACGGATTCACGTCCGCGTCTCACTTCTGACTTATCGATGATATCGTCATGGATGAGGGATGCGGTATGGATGGCTTCGACTAAGGTGGACATCAGGATATGTTCGTCCCCCTTATAGCCGATTAATTTTGAACACAGAGTGAGGAGAGCCGGCCTCATGAGTTTTCCGGATTTCTGGAAGAGATAATCTCCGATTTCTGAGATGAGCTTGTTCTGAGACTGAGTGAAAATATTCAGGTTGTCTTCGACTCGATCAAGATCACCTTTAATCTCTCTGTAGAGATTTTTTAAAGAAAGATTCTTGTCAGTTTTTGCCTGGACGAATTCCTTTGCCGAACTCCTTGTCGGGAGATCAAGGGAGATGTTTTTGTTTTTCTCCAATGCGGCACCTATCTTAACATCTCGGATTTTATATTTCAAACATAAAAAAGAGATTTAAAATTCTTAGAAGTGTGTCGTGCCAACTCATCTAACGAGAGATTCTTAATGGCCGCGAGGGTTTTGGCAACTTCTTTGACAAAGGCCGGTTCGTTTCTCTTCTTCTTTCCACGATAGGGTTGGGGCAGGAGATACGGAGAATCGGTCTCGATGAGCAGCCTCTCCAGCGGAGCCTTTTGGGCGACTTCTCTTAACGGAAAGGCGTTAGGGTAGGTGAGAATGCCTGAGAAAGATAGGAAGAAGTTATGATCCATCATTGTTTTGGCTGTTTCCCAATCCTCAGTGAAACAGTGGACTATGCCCCCTTGGCTGAACCGGACATCCTGAACGGCCTTTTCGAGCTCTTTTCCAGATTTCCGGCTGTGCAGGATGGCGGGGAGTGTCAGTTGCTCCGCAAGTTCGAGTTGACAGCGTAAGACTTCATCCTGTCGAGCAGGAGGAGAGAAATTGTAGTGAAAATCAAGTCCGATTTCTCCAACGCCCCGGATCTTTCGAGTTTTGGCCAATTCTTGAATCCTCAAGAGACTACTGGAATCAAAGGATTTGGCTTTGTGAGGATGAACACCGGCGACAGCTATGATGTTTGAGTATTTTTCAGCCAGGTCGAAAGTGATATCGAGATCCCTCGGCTCGATGATATCGGCCGGACAAAGGATGGCCTCGATCCCGGCTTGGAAGGCTCTTTCGATGACTCGCTCTCGATCTTCATCGAATTGTTTAAGACAGAGATGAGCGTGA
This sequence comes from uncultured Eubacteriales bacterium, assembly GCA_964348035.1. Lineage (GTDB taxonomy): Bacteria > Acidobacteriota > Aminicenantia > Aminicenantales > Aminicenantaceae > CAYFXE01. The sequence continues at coordinate 2,182 of CAYGBF010000107.1, forward strand.
GAATCGATCATCCTAGGGAGCCTGTTTCATCATCGCCTTCCCCAAAAAGCAGGGGAATAAGATGATGAGAGAGAATGGGGAGAAGACATTAAGGATGGGAATCATAGTCAGATACCAACGCCTGAGTCGGGAGGGGATTTATGGTCTGCTGTTGTTGAGTAATCTCTTTTGGGCGTTACTGTTCCAGCATTTTCTTCTTCAAGTGGCGTATCGGAAGGGCTCCATGCTCCAATAATTTTTGAAGGAATTCTTTCCTGTCGTAGGATTCGCCCTTTAATGCCTTGTAGTCTTTTTCCATGTCTAGAATTTCTTGGAAGCCAACATAAGCATAGGCGGCTTCACCGGGATTCAGTATGATATGATTCCATTTTCTTTCAGCCTCAGCTACTGTTTGAAATCCTCCCCTTGTCATGTAGGCGACGGCTTGTTCTTTGGTCATGCCGCCTTCATGAATATTGAAATCCAGTTGGAAGTCAATCGCTGCCCTCAACAGAAGTTTGAGCTCGTTCAAGCGCAATCGGAGGTCATAATTTCCGAATCCCGAAGTTGGTAGAATTCCTTCTATGTAACACGGCCAGCCGTTGATGAGCGGCAGGTTCGGATAGAGTTTCTGAACGATCGATGAATTTCTCTGGGTGTAATAGTAGGGGATGAATTGACCGGGATAGACATGACGGACTGTCCAGAAATAGAGCATAAAGTCATTGTATTCTTCGAGGAAATCAGTCTTTTTTTCCTCATCCCAATCTTCAGGAATCGGGGAAATTTGCAGCGAGTAATCTTCTGTTGTTTCGTAGGCTCCTGGTATGAGGATCCGAGTCCAGGAGCTTCCTTGACACTCTGGCAGCATGACGTCGATGTTGATGTCTTGCTCGGGGATTTGGATAAGCTGATTTTCCGAGATAAAATCCTTCAGCTCCGCTGCCTTGGTTTTAACGCTGTTAACGAATTCCTCGCCGGTGGAGTGTTCACTCTTGATTTTGTCCAGGACGTGAGTGATCGTGGTGTTGATCAGTTGGTCTTCATTTAAATTAGGCGGAGGATTTTCCAGGTCAATCCTGGGGTCCATGATTTTGTAAAAGGGGATGCAGACGAGGAACATCTCTCGGCGAATGTTGTTATAATCAGCCTTTGATCTGGCCACGAGTTGCGGGAGAGGAATACTGTTCTTGAATTTGAGACGGATATACCGGCGATGGGCCTGTTCTCCGAGCCTCATGTTTCCCGTCGAACGAGGCAGAAGATCATTCTGGAGATACCGTTCATAGTCTTGTAACGCCGGGATGACCTTGGCGAGGTTTTCTTGGGCTTTTGACTTGGCAGCCTGCGGGAATGACTCTAGCAGACCGGGGAGTTCAGTCGTGTAAAAACTGATGATGGCCGGGAATTGTTTGATGGCTGTTTCCGTAAACAGCTGGGGTGGAGTCTTGAGGTTTTCTTTGGCTTGTTTGATGAGCTTGGGGAGGTCTTCGAGCCTCTCGGCGGCATTCAGTGCTCTTGTTTCTGCCGGGGCGAATTCTTTGGCAAGAAGACTCCGGACGCAATGGGTAAAAATAGTGTTGTAATAAAGAGGATTGTACTCCCAAGGAATCAACCCCTCATGATCGAGAAGCTCCAAATCCAAAGCATCAGCCATCATTTCATGCTCGATCTGAAGTTCCGGACTCAGCTTCAGTTTATCGACCCCGGCGACGAGCTCTTCGTTGAATTTGTCAAGGGCTTCGTAGCGTCTTTCGATGTTTTTGTTCCCTAGATTTTCCAGTTTATCGTCGTACTTGTGGTACCCGGCAAGAGTCGCCGATGTCGGGAAAAATTTCCAGTAGGCGTCAAAGTAACCATCAAGGAATTCCTGGAATTTTTCATCTTCTTTATTCTGTTGAGAGTTAACTAGAACCGGGATGAAGAGAATGAAGGTGATGATGATGATTGGCGTGATTGTCTTTCTCATTGAATCCTCCTCTGGGGAGACTTTCTCAATAATCCTGAATAATTTTTAAATGGAATCCTACCATAAAATAATCGTTGAAAGCAATAATCATTTCTGGATGATACGTCCTACCATTTCATCACGGTCGAAGCCCACGTGAAACCAGAGCCAAAAGCCGTTAAAACCACGATATCGCCCTTCTTTATTCTTCTTTCCT
>CAYGBF010000108.1:0-3615 GCA_964348035.1 uncultured Eubacteriales bacterium
TAATTCAAGTTTTCAAAGTCTGACCCCGAACCTTTACTATGTCCCCGGACTTTGCTTTTATCTTTTTAGCCGCCGAATCCTCACGGCAGGCAATCTCCAAAAGTCCCAAGCTCCCGATGAGGAACAGGAGCTGGCCTTTTTCCACCCCGGAGTAACTTTCTTCGTAGCGCGAGATTTCGACTCCCTGGACATGAAGCACGAGCTTGTTATCCTTAAACTTCTCCCTTAATCTTTGGATTTGGCTTTCGGTAATGTTGGTGATCAGGTTGCCGAATTTATCCGTGTACAAGACCTGCCCGTAAATCTCGTTATCCTTGATTATGGGTTTTGTCATCTCAATTTTTTCGTAGTCATCGACTTCAGGTCCGAATTTTTCGCCTGGAATGCCGGTGGAGACCGCAGCGGCCACAGGGGCCATCTTATCCCGGGCTTCAAAAGTCCGAGTGACTTTCGGAAGAAAAAATGTATCGTTTGTCACTTCTCTTATCTGCTGAACATCCTCCTCTTCCATCACCAGGGTCAACACACCGTTATCCGGAGCAATAAAAGCATAGCTTTTCGTCTCAACGAAGAGGATAGGACGGGAGGAGCCGACTCCAGGATCGACGACGGTCAGGAAAATCGTCTTTTCTGGAAAATATCTGTAGCAGGAGCTAAGGATGAAGGCAGCGGTTCGGACATCAAAAGAGGGCACGCGGTGGGTGATATCGATGAGGCGGGCCTTGGGGTTGATCTTCAGGATAGTTCCTTTGAGCGAGGCAACGAAAAAATCATCATCCCCGAAATCGGTCATCAAGGCTAAGACGGGAGCGTCCATCTCTGCCATCTTATTCCATTCCCCTCATCTGGTCAACACTCGTAAGAAATTCGCGCATCCCACTCGCGTCATCCCTGCGTCCCTCTCACGTCATCCCTGCGCAGGCAGGGATCCAGTCTTATAGGGACAAGAACCTTTCTTAATTCTAGATTCCAGCCTACGCTGGAATGACGGGAGGGGACTGGATTCCAGGCACCTGTCTGCACAGGTGCAGCCTCCGCTGGAATGACGGGACAGGGCTAGATTCCAGCTCCCTGCCACCTGCATCCGCAGGTGCAGGCTCCGCAGGGACAGGCTAGATTCCAGCTCCCTGCTTTCGCAGGGATGACGAGGGGAGATAGCGGGTACAAATTTGACCAGATGAGGAAATAGTGATAATTTTCTTTAAGTGAAATTCCTCAAGGTTCTGTTCAACTCACTCCTCAGCGGACTCTTCTTCTGTGTCCTTCTGGCTCTGCTCATCTCGGACCTAAACATCAACCTTCATTTTAACCTCATCTTCCTAGGGCAGCTCTCTCTCTTCTTGTTCATCACCTACGGCGCGGCTATCAGTATCATCTGTTTTGCTCTGTTTTTCGTCATCCAATTCTTTGTCGGGAAAAAATGTCAGATCGCCTTCATCTCCCCTTCATTCCTGTCCATAAGCTTCTCGGCGCTCCTCTTCCTCTTCTTATTCTTCTTCCGCGACAACCGCGGTTATTTCCGATCTCTGTTCAGCCTCGAAATCCAAAACACTCTAAACCTACAATCCACTCTGCTCCTGGTGCTGGCTGCGATCGGTCTGGTTGCTTTTTACGTTTACCATCGCTACCAGAAAAGAGCATTTTATTTTCTGGTGTATTTTATATTGATTGCAGCCTGTCTCGTCTACATCATCAACCAAAGATTCCTGTACCCGATGCCGATCAAGACTCAAAAAGTGGCCTACATTGACGCCAAGGACATCGACAAAAGAATCACTATCATCGGACTCGAAGGCCTGAGCTTTGATTTCCTGATCCCCGCCATCAACGGCGGAAAACTTCCCAACTTTTCCTGGCTCTTGGATAACGGATGTTGGGGAAGGCTCGAAACCCTCTCCCCGAATGAACCGATCGTGTTCAACAACTCCTTTAACTCGGGAAAACGGCCGGCCAAGCACAGGTTGATTTCTCAGTTTACGTTCCACCTCCTCCTTGTCTCCCAGCCCATCGAAGTCACACCCCGAAACGTTTTTTTCCGTCAATTGACGAAACCGGGATTGGTCAAGGTCCTCCCGAATAAAAGCTCCCCCTTTGTCAAGGACATCTGGCAGATACTCGAAGAAAACAACACCCCTTTTCTCAAAAGAGATTGGCCCTACTCATTCCATTACCCGAAACCCTCTCCCAAAGCAGAAAGAGGGTTCGACCTCTATTTCAAGGATTTGAAGGCTGAGCCAGGTCCCAACTTCCACATCATCGAACAAGCTTTCTTCAGAGACTTCGAATACGAAGATATGGTCAGCCAGGTCAAAAGCAAGACACCCCACCAAATCCTGTATTTTCTCCTGAGCGGGCTGAACAACGTCGAGACCTATTTCTACAAGTACAGCTTCCCGGACCTGTATGGAGCCATCGATCAGGAGGACATCAGCCGGTACGGTCCAGTTATCGAAAAGTACTATGAGTTTTACGATAACATCGTCGGCAAATACCTGGCAGCCCTCAAGGAGGACGAACTCCTGGTCGTCTTCTCTCCCCACGGGATAGAGGCTCTACCGCTCTGGAAAAGATTCGTCGAAGGTCTGATCGGCAATCCCGACGTTTCCGCCACCCACGAGAACGCACCGGAAGGCATGATTTTTTTCTACGGTAAAGACATCATCCGCGGCAAAAACATCCAGGAAATGAAGCTCATCGACATCACGCCTACTCTTCTCAACTACATGGGACTGCCCGTCGGCAAGGATATGGATGGGATCGTCAACAGTTCGATTTTTGTCGAGGAGTTCAAGGCCGAGAACCCGATCTGGATGATCTCGTCCTACGAAGAAATCTGGATTAAGAGCCTTAAAAAATAGGCAAAAAGACGTTCACTCCACGGTGTGGAGGATGCGTTTCCATCTGGCCTTGATGATGAAATTCACGAACTTATTCAATCTTTCTCTCGCGCTTGTCTTGAGGTAGGCGTCCTTCTCGGCTTCGTAAGAAAAATAGACAACCCAGGGCCGTCCCTTGATGTATTCGATCGGGAGAGAGCCCCAATAACGGCTGTCATAGCTGTTATCGCGGTTGTCCCCCATCACGAAACAGTATCCCTCGGGGATAACATAGGGACCGAAATTATCGCGGATCACATCGTCATAATGGTAGTATCCGTTCTTGGTGTGAACCTGGCTGTCGTTGTGGACCTTGTATTCTTCGGGAATCGGTCCGCCGTTGACAAAGACCTGTTTATCCTTGATTTCGACTGTCTCTCCCTCTAGGGCGATCACACGTTTGACAAAATCCTTAGACAGGTCTTCGGGGTATTTGAAGACCACGATATCGTACCTTTCTAGTTTTTTGCGGGGGAGAATCTTATCTTCTAAACCAGACGAAGGTTTCGTGTACATGAACTTGTCGACCAGGAGAAAATCCCCGATGAGAAGCGTCGGCTCCATCGAACCCGTCGGAATCTGGAAGGCCTGGACAACAAAGGTCATGACGAAGAAGACGAAAACTGCTGTTTCGGCGATGAGCTCGAAGTACTCGCGGAACGTGCTTTTCTCTTTTTTCTTCTCTTTTTTTTCTTTCTTTTTATCTTTTTTCTTTTTTTCTTCTGTCATTTTACACCAC
>CAYGBF010000109.1:0-3837 GCA_964348035.1 uncultured Eubacteriales bacterium
AATGCCAGACCTCCTTCGGATCGGCGATCGTTATGCACTCTCCGTTGTCTCCGTACCCATACTCTTTGACAAGTTTGCCGGCCAGTTGGATGGCTTCCCGAGCCGTCGTGCATCGCTCCAGCATGATCCGCTCCAGCTCCTCGATCATGAACAGGCCACGGTCGTTGCGCAGCTCCCTCCGGCCGCGGATGGTCGTTTCTCCGATGGCCAGTTGGTGTTCGTTCAAGCAGGGGTAGGCGACGTTAAGGAAAGCATATGTCTCTTCAACCTGGGGTATCTTTCCCCTTTCCACCAAGCCTCTCAGATCCCAGGAAGTCTCGCTATGCATCTTCCCTGAGTAGATCTTATTCATCGATCCTGCATAATGATGTTTGGCGGGGGGAACCATGTTGAGCCAGGTTCGATAATTCCCATCACAGGAGTGGCAGGTGATCACCGAACCATCCGTACTAGCCAGTCGTCCGACCTGGATGCTCGTGCATCCGGATTCATCTTCCTCCAGATAAGGTGTATTTTGTTCAGCGTTGGGTGATAAAGCGAAGAACACACCTGCCAGGATAATCAACATAAAAAAGAAGCCCCATCTCAAGACATTTTTCGGAAAAAGATATGATTTCATGATCCTATCCTTTCTCGTTTATTTATCGAACGATCCTCCAGGATTGGGGGATTCGTTCATGATTTGTCTTTTTCGTCGAAATATTTGATATGGAGAAGCCTGTCGACTTCGTTGATCTTAAGCTTGAGGATATAGACTAGGACGATTATCGAAATCCACATCCAACCGAGAAAAACATAGATGGCCGTCTTCTCCTTGATGTCTTTCGGGCCAGGGATGATTTTCCCTTGTTCTTCGACCACCACCTCCTCCTGGACCGGCTCCTCAGGAGGAACCTGTTGAGCCAGACCGAGGCCCAAGCCCGCCACGGCCAATAAAATTACGGGCAGAACCCAGGAAAAACCTTTCATGTTCATCATTCCAGAAGGCTCCAAACACTCATGCCCACGGCGAACACCAGAAAAACAACAGCGATGAAACTGATGACCCTCCCTTTCACCTTCTCTGGCTTATTATCAATCAGGGGCAGGAAGAAAAGTAGAACCGCGGCCAACAAGATCAAGAGCACCGCCAGGGTATCCCCGCTGACGAACAGGATCGTGCTGGGAACGATCTTTAAGGTTTGAAACAGGAACAGAAAATACCACTCGGGTTTGATCCCTTCCGGAGCCGGAGCCATCAAGTCTGCCGCTTCGTCCAACGATGGTGGGAAAAAGATAGACAGAGTGACGAGAAAACCCACAAGGACAAGCCAAACAACCATTTCCCTGTAGATAAAATTGGGCCAGAAAGGAAGTTCTTTGACCCTCCCTTGTTTTTTCTCGAGATGGAGAGGAAGGCTGATCCCCTCTCTTTGGATAAAATAGACATGAAGGCCGATAAGCAGCAGGGCAAAAAGAGGCAGGATACAGACATGGAAGCCAAAAAAACGGGTCAGCGTGTCTCCCGTCACATCCTCTCCTCCCCGGAGAAACTTGGTTGCCCAAGCACCTACGACAGGAATGGAGCGGGGAATATCGGTTCCGACTTTGGTCGCCGAAACCGAAAGATCATCCCAGGGCAGGAGATAGCCGGTAAACCCGAAGGCCAAGGACACGAGCAGGAGGAAGACACCGCTCATCCAGGTTAACTCCCGTGGTTTGCGGTAGCTTTTGGTGAACCAGATGCTCATCAGATGGATAAACACGATGGCGATCATGATCGTAGAGGACCAGAAGTGAACCGAACGGAGGATCCACCCCAGAGGGACTTCGGTCATGATCCGGCCGATGCTTTCGTTGGCTTTCTCGAGAGTCGGTTTATAGTAGAAGAGGAGGATGAACCCGGTAATGACCTGGATCGAGAAAAACAGCAGGATGGCACTCCCTGTATAATACCATAGGGAATGTTTGTGTAGGGGGACAGTTTTCTGTCTTAGAAGCCGGGTTATGCTGGCCAGGCCGATACGTTCCTCGAACCATTCGGCAATTCCTGGCTTTCCGCTTTTCTGGTTCATTCCGGCTCCTCTTTCTTTATGATCAAATCCTCTCCTTCGATAACGACACCGAGACGGCGCAAGGGTCGAGGAGGAGGCCCTCCGATATTTTTCCCGCTCTCATCATACCATCCGTCATGACAGGCACAGAAAAACCTTCTCTTTTCAGATAAGTAGGTCACGTTGCAATCCAGGTGAGTGCAGATGGCTACGAAGGCCCACAAGGAGCCGTCGTCGTTTTTCTTCAGGAGCCCAGGCTTGCTTCCCCACGGAAAGGTTTTCACCGAGTTCTGAGGTATGTCCTTATAGCCGGCCAACGGCAGGATGACTTGATCCGGCTCTCTGTAAGGGGGAAAGACAAACTTTATCACCGGGTACAGGAACGATCCGAACAGAGCCGCCAACCACCCCCCCAACAGGCCGTTCAAGAATTGGCGTCTGGTAAACAGAGAATGTTTGAGTTTCATTTTTTGAGTCTAAACAATCGCTTTATTTTTTCGATGATGAGTTTTCGCCGCAAGGCTTCGATCCCGTCGGCCGGCCGGACTTCTTTGGGGCAGACCTCGTTGCATTTGAAAATGGTGTCGCATCCCCAGACACCAGCCTCTGTGTTTATCTTCGACCAACTGGAGAAGGCCCTTCGGTCGCGCGGGTCCCTCACCAGACGATAGAGCTTGGCCAGGGCCGCTGGTCCTAAGTATCTCTCGTCCCGCGAAGCCACGGGACAGGCGCTGTAACAGCAGCCGCACAGGATGCAGTTGATGTACTGGAGGATCTTGTCCATTTCTTTATCTTCGATACGATGCTCTTTCTCGGGCAGTTCTCCATCGGTGTGGAGGTAAGGTTCAACCGAGTAGAGCGCCTCCCAGAAGGGATCCATGTTGACTACCAAGTCCTTCTCGATCTCCAAGTTGGGGAGGGGCTCTATGTGAACCAAAGAGGACTTCAGAGCCTCGAGTCCGGCTCGACACGCCAGGTCGAAGTTCCCGTTAATCACCAAACCGCAGGAGCCACAGATGGCCTCGCGGCAGCTGTACCGGAAGGACAGGGTGCAATCCTGTTCATTCCGGATATCCATCAAAGCCTCGAGGATGGATTTCTCCTCTTCCGTCTCGTACAGAAAATCCTGAAACCGGGGATTCTCATCCTGCTGAGGATCGTACCTGAGAATCCTGAAGGTGTACTTCATCTTAGTACTTTCTCTCCTCAGGTTTGTACTTATCGATCTTGACCTCTCGGTAATCGATTTGGGGGCGCCCCTCTTTCCAGAAGACCAAGGTGTGTTTCAGCCAATGGGCGTCGTCCCGCTCGGGAAACTCCAGGCGATAATGCGATCCCCGGGTTTCCTCTCTGTTCAGTGCACCCAAGGTGATCACTTCTGCCAGATCGAGCATGGATTCAAACTCGAAGATATTTACGAGTTCTTGGCTGTACCGCAGGCAGTCTCCCGAGACATAAACCCGGCTGTAGTCCTCCCTCAATCCCCGAATCTCGGCCAAGGCCTGTTTCAAGTCTTCTGTACTCCGGAATATCCCGACTTTGTCGCTCATGATCACTTTCAGCCTGTTGAGGAGAAGATGGACCTTCCATCCCTTGTCCTTTTTCCGCCAGTCCTGTATCCGGCTTTTGACCTCCAGGGCCTCATCGAGGAGGACCTTCTCAGCATCTTTAACCGCCTCGCCTCCCTGGACGTAACGGGACGCTTCCTCTCCAGCGATCCTGCCGAAGACGACGGTTTCCAGCAGAGAATTGCCGCCCAGGCGATTTGCCCCGTGGACACTCACACAGGCACATTCTCCTGCGG
>CAYGBF010000110.1:0-8673 GCA_964348035.1 uncultured Eubacteriales bacterium
AGGAAACAAAGAATTTGATTGCTTTTTTTTTATTCTTGTTCATATCAACTCCTATGTACAAAGAATGCTTTTCTGAGGCTAATAAATTTTATAAAGCTTGAAGTAAAGTGTGAAAATTGAACCTCAGATAATGTCAAAATTAATAACCCCATGCAATAGAGAAGTCAAAATGCAGTTTCATCCTATCAACATCCCTGCTATGTTGCAAGATATATCTAACATTTTAATATTCAGAATATTTTATGGGCTGGTACTTTAATTATAGAAAAATTTATTAGCCATCATAAAGGCTATCAGATGAAAATAAATGCAATTCGATGATGACAAAAGAGCTCAACATCGATGAAAGATTTCAGCTTCCACAAATTTCCAAACATTAAATATCTAGTCTATCCCTTGATTTCTCTTTATTTAAATTATGATATTTAGGAAATCTGCATATTTTGCCGAGTTTTTTTAGTGGAGGCAAAGGATATCATCATTCTTTCAATTTCTGTTTAACATAATTGAGGGCGCCTCCAGCCAATAAGTACTCCCGCTGCCTCCCGAAGACATCCAGCACAGCAGTCACCTCCTGGCCGTCTACCTGAACAGGTATCTCTGTATCTCCCCGGGCAATACGCTCCCGGATGTCGGGAAAGACGAGCTCCGTACCCACTTGAATACGGTCATAGTCAAAGGGATTCTTAAAACTGAGGTGGAGGACACCGAAATTGCAGAGGTTAGCTTTGTGGATGCGGGCATAACTTTTTGTGATCTTGACCCGAACCCCGAGATACCGGGGAGCGAGAGCCGCATGTTCCCGACTCGATCCCTGGCCATAGTTATCGCCTCCGATAATCGCCACGCTACCCTTTTCCTTGGACTTGTTATGAAAATCTGGATCAACCTGGTAGTAGACAAATTCGCTGATGGCCTCGATATTGGACCTCAGGGGCAGGACTTTGTTACCCGCAGGCATGATCGTATCCGTGGAGATGTTGTCTCCGACCTTCAAAACCACCTCAGCTGTCAAGGTATCTTCCAGAGGCTGGAACTCGGGGAAGGGCTTGATATTCGGGCCTCTAATCACTTCGATTTTTTTTCTTTCTTCTTTAGAGAGAGGATGGATGATCGAAGAATCGTCGACTAGGTAATGCTCCGGCTCTATGATTCGAGGATAGTCCATCTCTTCGGCCAGATCTCTAGGATCTGTTATAACCCCCTTAAGGGCTGCTGCGGCTGCTGTTTCCGGTGAACAAAGGTGGACTTTGTCATCCTTTGCCCCTGAGCGTCCAGGAAAATTTCGGGGGAATGTACGCAGACTCACCTGGCCTGTGCCAGGAGCCTGGCCCATGCCGATACATCCCAAACAACCCGATTCATGGATCCGCCCTCCGGCATGCAGAAGCGCCATCGCCCCCCCAAACTTCAGTACGTTTTCCATGATCTGGCGGCTTCCAGGGTTGATATGGAAGGAGACATCAGGGTGGATGACTTTTCCCTCCACGATCTTGGCCGCCACCATCAAATCTCTGAAGCCAGAGTTGGCGCTGCTGCCGACGATAACCTGGTCCACCTTGATTCCGGCCGCTTCACGAACAGGAACCACCTTACCAGGCGAAGAAGGTAAAGCAATCAAAGGTTCAAGAGAGGAAAGGTCGATTTCATCCGCCTCATCATACGCAGCCCCTTCGTCTGCCTGAAGTCCCACCCATGCATCTCCGCGACCTTGGGCTTCTAAGTAACGACGCGTGATCTCATCCGAAGGGAAGACCGTGGAGGTGGCTCCCAGCTCTGTTCCCATGTTCCCGATGACCATCCGGTCGGGAGCAGAGAGGGTTGCGACACCTGGTCCGTGGTATTCGACGATCTTCCCCAGGCAGCCCTTGACATCATACCGACGCAGCATCTCCAGGATGACATCCTTGGCGCTCAACCAGGCGGGAAGCTCCCCGACAAGCTTGACGCCGAGCACTTTCGGACACGGGATATAGTAAGGCCGTCCGGCCATGGCGATGGCCACATCCAAGCCTCCAGCCCCCATGGCCAACATGGACACCCCCGCTCCTCCCGGCGTATGGCTGTCAGAGCCCAACAGTGTCTTACCAGGAACACCGAACCTTTCCATGTGTACCTGATGAGAGACACCGTTTCCCGGCCGACTGAAGTGAACGCCATACTTCATGCAGGCTGTCTGGAGAAACCGATGATCATCGGCATTCTTGTTATCGGTCTGGAGAAGATTATGGTCGACGTACTGGGCCGAAAGTTCGGTCTTGACCTCATCCAGACCCAAGGCTTCAAACTCCAGCATGGCCATGGTTCCGGTGGCGTCCTGCAGGAGAGTGTGATCGATCCTAATCCCTATCTCTTCCCCTGGGACCAATTGGCCCTCCAGAAGATGGGCTTTTAAAATCTTATGGGTGAGGTTCATCTTATCCATCCTGTCGTCCTTTTCTCTACAAAGTATATATTTATTATATCCTTTTTACGAGGCTTTGTGGACTGTAAAACAAGGTGGGCTTGACAAAGCCAAAAGCAATACTTAAGTTGGAGGATGATTGTTAGCCGAAAGGCAAGACAATGATTCATGAGTATGAAGTCGTCATCGTCGGTGCGGGTGGAGCTGGTTTGTACGCCGCTCTGGAAGCCAGTCAGAAAGCTAAAACTGCCGTCATCTCCAAACTGTATCCCATCCGCAGTCATACCGGAGCCGCCCAGGGAGGAATCGGAGCCGCCCTGGGAAATGTGGAAGAAGACAGGCCGGAGTGGCATGCTTTTGACACTGTTAAAGGCGGAGACTACCTCGCCGACCAAGATACAGCCGTACTCCTAGCCGAGGAGGCTGTCCAGGCCGTCTATGACCTCGAAAACCGAGGCCTCCCTTTCAACCGGACTCCAGAAGGGCGCATCGATCAGAGGCGGTTCGGGGGACATACCCGAGAATTCGGCAAAGCGCCTGTCCGGCGTTCCTGCTACGCCGCTGACCGGACAGGCCACATGATCCTCCAGACTCTTTACCAGCAGTGTATCAAGAACAACGTTTCCTTCTTCGGCGAGTTCCATGTGGTCGATGTGCTCCTCGAGGGCCGAACCTGTGCCGGTGTCGTGGCCATCGAGTTAGCCACCGGGGACATCCACACCTTCAGAGCCAAGGCCACGTTGTTTGCTACGGGTGGATGGGGCCGGATATTCAAGATCACCTCCAACGCTTACGCCAACACAGGAGATGGTCCGGCCGTCTTAGCCAGGCGGGGTATCCCTCTGGAGGATATGGAGTTTTTCCAATTCCACCCGACCGGAATCCGTGGCCTGGGGATCCTGATCACCGAAGGTGTGCGTGGTGAGGGGGGGATCCTGCGTAACAGGAGGGGCGATCGTTTCATGGAACGCTACGCACCCTCTCTGCTTGATCTGGCCCCCAGGGACATGATTGCCAGGGCGATCCTGACCGAGATCCGGGAAGGGCGGGGAATCAAAGGCGATGCCTCGGTCGACGACTACGTCCATCTGGACGCTACCCACCTGGGAAAAGACAAAATCGAAGTCAAATTACCGGAGATCGCCGGTTTTTGTCGGACCTACATGGGAATCGACCCCGCCGAAAATCCCATGCCCGTCCATCCCACCGCCCATTATGCCATGGGAGGCATCCCCACCGACTCTCAAGGGCGCGTGGTTGCTGACTCGGAAGGAACCCTTTATGAAGGATTGTACGCGGCCGGAGAATGCGCCTGCGTTTCCATCCACGGAGCCAACAGGCTGGGGACCAACAGTCTGGTGGATTTGGTCGTGTTCGGGAGGCGGGCTGGTCAGCATATGGCCCAGTACATTAAGAAGGTTGATTCTTTGTCGATTCCCAAAGACTCGGCGGAACCGATACACGCCCTTATCGATACCTTGAAGTTTAGAAAAAAGGGGGCCCATCCAGAAACCCTTCGTCAAGATATGCAGGGCGTGATGATGGCCAATGTCGGTATCTACCGAAAAGAAAAAGAGATGGCCGCTGCCTTGCGTAAGCTGGACGAACTTCGTGACCAATATAAAAACATCAGTGTCCAGGATTCCAGCCGAAGCTTTAACTCTCATCTGTTGGAAATTCTCGAGCTCGGAAACCTCCTCGATTTAGCCTACCTGACCACGGCTTCTGCCTTAAACCGGAAAGAGAGCCGGGGGGCTCATGCCCGCGAAGACTATCCTGAGCGGGATGACGCAAATTGGCTCAAACACACTCTGACCTGGCTCATCCAAGACAAGGTCAAGACCGGTTCTAAACCGGTAAATATTTCCCGCTGGAAACCCAAACCACGAAAGTACTGAGGAGAAAAAGAGGCGATGAAGATCATAATCGAAATCAAAAGATACAATCCTGAAACTGACGAACACTCCCGCATCGAGGCCTACGAGGTGGACGTCGAACCCACGGACCGCCTCCTCGATGCCTTGATGACAATAAAACAATACCAAGATCCTTCGCTCGGGTTGCGCAAAAGCTGTGCCCACGGGGTGTGCGGTTCGGATGCCATGGTCATAAACGGGGAAGAGCGTCTCGCCTGTAAGACTTTAATCAAGGATGTGGCCGAAAAAGACGGGGACACGGTCAAAGTCGAGCCGCTGCAAACGCTTCCGGTCCAGAGGGATCTGATGGTGGATCAAACCCGATTTTTCCACAACTACCGACAGGTCAGACCTTACCTTATCAACGAAGACAAAGTCCTGGAAAAAGAACGGGTTCAGTCTGAAGAGCAGAGAGCTCAGTTCGACGTGGCCACCAACTGCATCCTCTGTGCTGCCTGTTATTCGGCTTGTCCCGTTGTCCAGGGAAAAAACCCGAATTTCTTAGGGCCGGCGGCGGTCGTTCAGGCCTCACGCTTTCTGGACGACAGCCGGGATGAGGGATTCGAGGACAGGCTTCCTGACTTGGATACTCCGGACGGAGTTTGGCCCTGTGAGAACCACTTTCGGTGCACGAATGTCTGTCCGCGGAGCATTCCGGTGACCAAACTGATCAATTTAACGAAGATGAAAATCAGCCGGTTCAGGAAGGACCGAGGGGAAAAAATTCACAGCGGCTCATCAGACTGAACACGGTCGGCGCAGCTTATCTTTTCTTCTCCAGTTCGATAAAATTCTTCATCTCCTGAAGGTTCCTGGAGAGATCAAACCATCCATTCTTAAAGGCCGCGTAATCGGGGCCGCTCATGGCAGAGGCATACCGCACTGAATTGGCGTAGACGAGCCACTGTTTGATCCATTTCTGCTCGATCTCTTCATCAAAAGGATTGGATTTATCGGCCACCCCCTTTTCCCAAGCCTTGAAGAGAATTCGGGTGGCAGCCAGAACCATCCTGTCCGTCTCGTCGATCGTGGAATGCAGCTTGACGAAAAAGCCGTCTGTCCAGCTAGTCCCATGACAGGACCGGCAGACGCGGCTCATCTTGGCTTTATTCTCTTTCTGCTCAGCCTCATCCAGCAGGTATTCTGATGCTCTTTCCCCTGAAAAAGTCGTAGGCAGTGGGAGTTCATCCTTGTTTTTGATGAGGTAGGTTCGCCCGTCCTTGGGCTGGGGATGGGAATAGATGAGACCGAATATCCTGACCCAGAGACGAGAGCCGAAATCATGGTTTCGTTCGGCGATGACCTCCCCCTCGGGATCGATGAGGAGACTGTTGTGACAGACAGCACAGGTGGGAGCTTTGAAATCCTGTCCGATCGTCCACGGGATCGGATCCCAATCCCATTCGTCCCCTTTCGAATGATAGATGTTTCCGTGTTTACTCTCCCGGTAGACATTCCAAGCCGGAAGGTCTGGTTCGAGATGACACTGGGAACAGGTGTCTGGCTTCCGGGCGATCTCGATCGAGAAACTGTGCCGGGGATGACAGGCCGTGCAACTCCCAGAACTCCCGTCTGGGTTCACGCGTCCCACACCTTGGTTAGGCCAGTTGGCGAGCACAGGAACTTCAATATCCTCCAGATCCGTCTGAATAATCTTCGTCCCTTTCACTTCAACTTTTGTCCCATGGCATCCGTAACAGGTCTCGGCTTTGGTGAAGTCTGAGGACTCGCGCTGGATGATTTGACTGTCTCTGACTTCTTTGAGGCTGGTGATCGTCTCCACGAGCGTATGGTACACAGGATTCTTGGCAAGATTATAATGGGCATTGGCCTTTTTGCTGGAGGAATATTGTTTTTCTTCCTCCGAATGACAGGTGCTGCAATCCTTCGGAGATACGACGATATTGATCTGATGACCGAAATGCTCGAAATTATCCTCGTGCTTCTCTGGATTTCGGCCGTGACATTCATAGCACCCCACCGTCACGTCCAGCAGCTCCACGGGAACGGATTGACTCGAGACGGCTCTTTCCAGATCGGGCTTCTCGAGGGATTCGGTCGGCACCACGCGCGAATGTTCACTCGTCAGCCAATCTTGGACGATGCCAGGAGTGTACACCTCGTGACATTCCAAACATTCTTCGGTCTGCTCACTCATCGGGGCCTCGGCCTTATCGTCCAGTCCTGGGAGTCCATGACTCAGGAGAAAAAGAGCCGAAAGCATAAAAAGAATACTGAGGACTTTTTTCATCATCTTTTGACCTCTGTTTTCAAGTCTAACAAAATTCTGAAAAAAGAAAAATGGATTGATACTCGACCTTCGCATTCCTCTAAATTTTTGGAAACGGAGGCTTAATATTCAAAGCAATGTTGATTTTTCAGGAAAGAAAAGAAACAGGGCCAGGCCATCGCTCTAATCCAGAACAGGCCTGACCCCGTTGAATTCGATCAGAATCCGGGTGATATCGTAAACTGGAAGACCCATCCTTTCTGAGGTCTGTCGAAAGGATGAACAAGATTGAGTCCTAGGACAAAGTAACGCATCAAACTCGTCCTGATGCCAAATCCTGCACTCGAGACCATCTTCCGGTCTCCACCGAGGAATGTCGGCTTGTCTTCGTTGTCATACCAGGCGACTCCCGCATCGAAGAAGACATAGAAGTCCGTCGGAAGGACACCATAATATCCCTTTCCGATTCCGAGGACCTGGAACAACGGAAACCTGAGCTCGAAATTGGCCACAGCCAGCTTGCTCCCGAACAATCGTCTGTAAACATCGAGTTCATCGCCATCGAACCGATTAAACCCTCGGACAAAGGTTTCATACCCCAGATAGAGTGAGTACAATCGAGAATCATTGGCTCCCTTTCCGTAGCGTCCGTAGTGGAGAAACCGGAAGGCTAGAGTGAACGGTCTGGCCGGCATGAGGTAACGTCGGTAATCCGCCAGGACCGTGTAGTAGTCGATTGATCCGATGTAGGGAGAAAATTCCAGTCTGTAGCTCTGTCCCAGGATGGGACCGGTCGCCCCCCACAAAGCGGTGTCGTAGACATAGGCTACAGACCCATAGCCAAAGCCCAGTCCATCCGGTGTCTGCAAATCCTCCTTCTCGTCGATAATCTCTCGACCATCGAAATCTACAGCGCGGGTCCAAAGTTCAAAATCGTAGCCGATGTACTGGTAGCCAGCCGACAGTTCAAAGCGGCTCACCTGGCTGAAAGGATAGTAGGCAAAGGCGCCGACTTGATGATAGATCTGGCGAATAATCTGTTCCCTCTGGACAAGGGCGAGTTGGCCAAAAACTTCTTCCACTGTTGGGAGAGTGTACAATGAATACACATAAGGAATACGCTGAGCCACGACGCCCCAATTCAACCGGGAGCGGCTGTTCATGTAACCGACCAGGGCGGCCGAATCTATGAGCCGAGTGCTGATCTGGAACATGGTGGAAAGACTGTGATAACCCAGCATGTCGCTGAAAAACAAAGCCAACCCACCGCCGGCATAGGTTCCGTACCTGTCAACACCCGCGGCCAACGCAGGAGGGCTTATGTAATCTAGAGTCAGCTTGGGTTTGTAGTCGCTGACCTCGTATTCCGTTTCTTTGGGGAGCCCGAATATGGGGTTCTTGAGCAGACCGAGAAGCTCCCCTCCAGACTTAGTTCGGGGAGGAAGGACTGAGGGATCGACCTCGCCAAAATCCCCAAAAAAAGCCTGACCGGCCAGTTCATCCGAGGAATCGAGAGAGTAGATGCTGTAGTTATCCTCTTCGTACACACAGTAGGCGAGACGGCCTGATTTCTGGGCCACGGACAGGGCTGGACTGAGGGAAGTGATCCCACTGGCCCCGGTGTACAGGTTTGTGATCTGAGTGATTTTTTGGCTTTCGAGTTCGATCTGGTAGACGTTGGAGATGCCGTTATGATCAGAGAGAAAGTAGAGGCTTTTGGAATCTGCTGTCCACTGGGGATTGATGTTTTTCGCTTTCTCGAAGCCCGAAACCTTGGTGATTTCACCTGACTCTGGATCCATCAAAGCCAACTCATAATTCCCGAGACTCAGGATGGAGAGATCCGTGGAGAACCGATCCGTGGAAAAAGCGATGTGCCGTCCGTTGGGTGACCAAGCTGGGTAAAGATCAGCATAAGGATCCTCGGTCATTCTCTTCAGCGTTTCTGTGTTGAGGTCATAGATGAAGAGATCACTCAAACCTCCGACAAGAGCCGAGAAGGCGATGAACCGCCCATCCGGTGACCAGGTCGGGTTCAAGATCTCTCCCATCTCAGGAAACACGATTTCCTTCTCGTTTTTTCCCTTTTCGACATTCATGACAGAGATAACGGGCTGACCTTT
>CAYGBF010000111.1:0-4704 GCA_964348035.1 uncultured Eubacteriales bacterium
TTCTCCGATGTCGAGGATACCGGCATTCTCTCCCGGGCCTTGGATGACAGATTTTCCGGTGACAGGAAGTTTTTTGAGATGGATCTTTGAACTCTTGTAGCTGCAGTGTTCAGACCACATCAAGGAAAAAATACCCAGCTCGGTGATATTCGGATCTCTTCCTATGAGCTGGACGATTTTTTTGTATTCATCAAGAGTTAGGTTGTGTTCTTCGATGGTTTTTTGGTCGATCATTTTTCCGTATCTTCTGACCCCTGATTTTCTCGTTTTTTCCTGATATGGTCGATCAAAGATTCAAAAATAACACGCCCATCTTCGCTCCCCAGGATAGCCTCGGAAGCTCGTTCAGGATGAGGCATCATACCCATGACATTACCTTCCCGGTTCAACAGGCCGGCGATGCTTTCCATCGATCCGTTCACGTTGGCCTCCTCAGTCAAGTTCCCCTCGGCATCGGTGTAACGGAAAAGGATCTGGTTGTTTTTCTTTATGTCTCCGATTGTGCCTGGAGGAGAGAAAAAGTTCCCATCGTAATGAGCGATCGGAATCCTAAAGACCTGTCCGGGTTTTCCTCTCCGGCTGAAGGCCGTCTGGTTGTTTTCCAACCTGAGGTGAACATGCTGACAGAGGAATTTGAGGTTCTTATTCCTGAGCATCGCTCCTGGAAGAATCCCGAGTTCTTGGAGGATTTGGAATCCGTTGCAGATTCCGAGAACCAGTCCTCCGTCAGAGGCAAAGGCCTTGACTTCCTGCATCAGGGGGGAAAATTTGGCGATGGCGCCCGAGCGGAGATAATCTCCATAAGAAAACCCGCCAGGAAGAACAACACAATCGACTTTATTTAGATCGTGTTCTTTATGCCAAAGGAGTATTGTCTCTTGTCCCAACACATCCTTTAGAACGTGGTAGGTGTCGTAATCACAGTTGGACCCGGGAAAAACAACCACACCAAATTTCATCTTAACGTTCTCTTCGCCTGAAACTCGATTCGGCCAAAGAAGTTCTGGAGAATTCTGCGGCAGCCTTGGCAGCGAGCACTCGGGTAAATCCGCCGTCGAAACAACTCTTGTACTCCGTTCACAGAGCGAAAGAGGCGGTCTTCTGCGCTTGTCTATTCCAAAATATGCCAGGAGAATTGTTCGATGATCGGGTTAGCCAGGACTTTATCGGAGATTTCTGGGATTATTTTTTCGGCTTCTTCACGAGAAATCCCGTCTAACTCGAGTTCGAAGACTTTCCCCTGTCTGACATCTTTGACAAAATCATAGCCCAGGGTATGGAGAGCGTTCCTGACGGTTTGGCCTTGGGGATCGAGTACGGTGTTTTTGAAGGAGACGATGACTCTAATTTTCATCCTTCAGAACCCTTTCAAAGATGGTGTCGATGTGTTCGAGATAGGCATCGATTGAAAAACAGTCCTCGATTTCCTCTGGAGAGAGAGCCTCTTTGATCTTTGGATCAGATCTGACGAGTTCCTTGAAGTCAAGATTCTCTTCCCAAGCCTTGAGGCTGTTTTTCTGGACAAGTTGATAAGCATCATCTCTGGATAAGTCTTTTTTCGTCATGGCCAGGAGGAGCTTTTGGGAAAAGACCAACCCGCGCGTCAGGTCAAAGTTTTTCTTCATCCGTTCCGGATAAACCTTCCAGTGCTTGATGATGTCTGTCGCCTCAGCCAGGATAAAATCCGTAAGGATGAACGTGTCTGGGAAAATGATCATTTCGGCAGAGGAATGGGAGATGTCCCTCTCATGCCAGGAAGGAATGTTTTCTAAAGCGACCTGAAGATGACCTCTCGCCAACCGAGCCAGTCCGGAGATTCTCTCGGCTCTGACTGGGTTTTTCTTGTGCGGCATGGACGATGAGCCCTTTTGTCCTTTGGTAAAGGGTTCCTCGATTTCCAAGACTTCTGTTCTTTGATGATGCCGCAGCTCCATAGCAAACTTATCCAGCGATGCGCCGATCAAAGCCAAAACGGCCAGGACTTCGGCATGACGATCGCGCTGCAGGATTTGGGTCGTGACCGGCGCCGGCTTCAACCCGAGCTTCTCTAAGGCTATGAGCTCTAACTCGGGCGGAGTTTGGGTGTAGGTGCCCACCGATCCCGAGATCCTCCCAGCGCTGATCACATCGATAGCTTGGTCTGTGCGTCTCAGATGACGCTTGAGTTCTTCGAACCAGACGAGAAGCTTCACTCCGAAGGTGATGGGTTCGGCATGGACTCCATGGGTTCTTCCGACCATGATCGTCTTCTGGTGACGGAGGGCCTCATCCTTTATGATCCCCTTCAACGAAACGAGGTCCTTTTTGATTTTTTCCAGGGATTCTTTGATCAACAGAGAGAAGGCTGTGTCGACGATATCATAAGAGGTCAGGCCCAGATGGATATATCGAGCCTCCTCACCGACGTATTCGGCCACCGAGGACAGGAAGGCGATAACGTCATGCTTGACCACTTTTTCGATCTCTTCAATCCGATCGACGGAGAAGCCGGCCTTCTGTTTGATCTTCTTCAAAGAATCGGCCGGGATCTCTCCCAGTTCATGCCAGGCTTCACAGACAGCGATCTCCACGTCCAACCATTTCTGGTATCTGTTCTGGTCGGTCCAGATGGCTCCCATTTCGGGAAGAGTGTAACGGCCAATCATAGAGGTTATCCTCGAAAATGGAGTTCAATCATAACAACAACCATTACCCGTGTCAATCAATACTGAACCTGACAGCTGAAGCCGTTTTTTGACCTCTGTGCTTTTTACTAAATAAAACAGACTTCTCATAATAATATGCTGTTAGTTAAATTTTAAAAGTGCACTATTTAAGATTTAAAAGTGCACTAACTTGAGGTCTTCACATTTTACTTTCTGGATACTCACTAGCCGGTTTTCATACCAGAATCTGATTTCTGCGAGTCCTGATTCTAGGTCAGGAACGATACGAAGTTGAACAGTTCCTCTTATAGGTACGCCTTCAACCTTAAACTCTAAATTGTTGAATGATATTTTTCGATAAGGATTTACTATGCGTTCTGCTCTCAGACAGAAAATATCCTTACTCGATTCGAAAGGTGGAGGCACAGCAAATTCTCTGAAAAGAGATCTTCTCTCTTCAATCGCTTCTTGGAATCTTAAGTTAGGGATCTCTCCGGTAGTGCTATGGACTTGACGGTTATTATAACGATACACTTCAGCTTTTAGGACTTGTCTTGCCTGGTTGATGGTTCGGATTGTCTCTCGGGCACATGTTCTGACGATTCTATCTTGAAGCCAACCGTAAGGCCTTTCCACCTTTCCTCTAGCCTGTGGGGAGAGGGCATAGGTAATCTTAACCTGACAGTCATTTAGAACCTGTTTCCATTGGGGATCAACATCATCAGTGACTTTATGATGGGTCCTCCAGAAGGAATCTCTCTTCTGCACGAATCTAAATATCGAATGAGAGTCAACATAATAGGCATAGGGAAATCCATATCGCAAAATCACATTCTCCAGGGCAAAGATATGATTCCAGCTGGTCTCAGGTTCTACGAGATCGGCATAAAGCATTTTCCGGCTGTAGTCATCCAGACTGGTTATTAAATGCCATTTTTCCCCTGCATACGGAGACCACTTATGCCAGGAAGAGTCATGCTGAATCAATTCACCCACATAATTGGTCAACACTTCCCGATCACGAGACTTTCTTTTCGGACGGGGAAAATAGAAGTTATTCTTTTTAGCTCTCTCTATGATGGTAGGCACAGAGACTTTTTGCCTATACTTACTCCAGAGCTGATCACGGATGTAGCTGTAGTTATAGGGGCGGATCGGCATGTTTTTATCCTCTATCAAGCGTTTCTCGATGCGCAGTTCCTTGACGATATTCTTCTCGATCTCCTCACTGATCTTGTGCGTTTTCTTCTTCCTGCTGTAGGCGATGGAAAAATGCTCCGGATCCTCTCGATATCTCTTTAAAAGATAGAAAAATCGTCTTCGCTCAATTCCCAAGATATCGAGGATATAAGAGATCTCGAATTCGTGAGTGAGATATTTTTGCAGAAGAGATGTGACCTGTTCATCAGTGAACTTCTTGTGAAGATGTTTGGCCATGAAGCAAACCTCCTTGTCAAAGTTAAGGTCTACATCATAACCAGTCTCAAGAGGGTTGAAAGTGCACTTTTAATCTTTAAATCAGTGCACTTTTAATTCTTAAGTGACATCTCATAATAATATGCTTGACAAAAAATTTAATTTCGTATAGTATTCCAGATGTAAATTTATATCTTTCTTGCAGGTTTTCTGGCAGGTGTAAAAGAGGAAGTAGAGATTTCTTCTCAGCCTTTCTCCTATCTATTATTCCCAATCAAGAAAAGTTTCAATAACCTGTAAAGGAAGATTATGCCAGCGTAGCTCAGTTGGTAGAGCAGCTGATTTGTAATCAGCGGGTCGGGGGTTCGAATCCTCTCGCTGGCTTTCTCAGATGAGCTGGAGCTATCGGATAGCTTGCGAAGAGAAATGTTCGGAGGTTCTTATTGATCATAAATGTACACTGAAATGGCCTGAGAACCGATGGCTCAAAGGGTAGATATGGGCAGGTACCAAAGTGGCCAAATGGGGCGGGCTGTAAACCCGCTGCGGAAACGCTTCGGAGGTTCGAATCCTTCCCTGCCCATTCGCAGCGGGAATAGCTCAGTTGGTAGAGCAACGGCCTTCCAAGCCGTTAGTCGCGGGT
>CAYGBF010000112.1:0-1876 GCA_964348035.1 uncultured Eubacteriales bacterium
GATTTTAAAATTTTCATCAATTTTCCCCGGGGATTTGTCCCCATTCCTTCTCCTGCCCCCAATGTCGGCAATAATTGCCCCGAACCTCGCCTTGAGGACTTCTTGACAGAACTCTTCCTTTTCGCAGAATACGACTGTCCTGAATCCCGCCCATTCTCCGGCAAGGGTGAATCCTCCAATCCCCGAGAAGAGGTCGATGTGTGTGAGTTCTTTTTCGTCATTCATCTCCCACGTAAAAAGGGGAGAGGGGCCTTCTCCCGTAACCCCTCTCCCGGGTAAAAGGAGGGTGTATGTGCTGCCACTATGGACAGCCTCCAGCGCACCGGATTTTGTGCCATCTGCTCATGTGGTCTCCTTGTTGTTTCCTTTTTTGATCTCTTTCTTTGTCTTGTATATCTCCAGAGCCGCAAGGAATACTCTGGACTCGAGGGTAAGGTTTCGCCTCTTCAACTCCTCGAACTTCTCGTTCTCATCCCTCCCGATATTGAGCAATAAATATTCATCGGGAACGGGGAAGCCGTTGTCAGTCAGGAGATGTCGATATCCAGCAAGTTGAAATCGGTGTTCATCATAGAGCCTCTTTCCAGTCTTGAAATCAGCCAGGGTCATCACGCCATCAATCTTGCCGAGGAAATCTGGCTTCCCGCCGAATCTGAATTTTTCTGAGACAAGGGACTCTTCAACCAAGGTCGGCTCGAGGACTCTCTGCCTCTTCCATTCCAGATATGAGAGAAAGCAGTTTTCAGCCCGATCAATCTGCTTTTTGGAATACTCGCTCGTATCACATTCTTTCCCCTTGAGGTCACAGAGAATCATGTCGTGAACGAGAGAGCCGATATCAGCAAGTTCGTCTCGATGGACACGGTAATCAATGCCCTTGATCCCCAGGTCCCAGGCCCAATGGATAAGCGCGGGCTTTGCCAGCTCTCCAAGGATGGTCGTGACACCGGGAACGCGAACCCCATCCTCTGTCTTGTAAACCGTGTGGACCCTCGATTTGTTAGAATACTTAGCCATATCATTCTCCGGGGGGTTCGGTTGCGGTGGCTGGGTTTGATTTTCCTATCTCGGTCTTGAGGTTCTTCAAAACCGCCTGTCCTGCGACCTCCGAAAGCCCTGCAGGGATGTCTTTAACATCTACATCGAATTTCTTTTTGACATATTTCTTGATTCTTTCGTTCAGGCCATCCAGTTTAACCCCGTGGCCTTTGAGTTCCATCTGGGCCTCGGCAATCTCCATAGCCGTTTCTTCTGTGATCGGCTCGACCTGGTCCTCTTCCACGATTTCGCCATCAACGATATCCTCGGTCTCCTCCTTGGCATTCCGGCCATTTGCAGTTGCCCCGGAATAGACATCCCAACACACACCGAGCAGAGATGCCGCCTTCTTCATCGCATCAGATTGAGAGCCTTTGAGATCATCGGCAATATCAATAATCTGGCCCTGTCGCTTACCCTTTGCGTATTTCTTGATCTCCGAGCCACCCCAGGCTGTCTTGCTCACCTGTGTTCCATCGGCAAAGCGGACAGTCAGCTTGACCTGTGTGGCAATCTGACCGACCTCCTTGAGGATCTTCGTCTCCAAGACTTCGACATCCCAATCGAACATGAAGGTTGCATTGAGTCGCGCTGTGACATAGTTGGCCTCAACGTAATCAAGGGTTAGGCCCCCGCGTCCCTCTTTCTGTTTGATGTATTTTTCCGGAGTCCGCGATGCCAGGAGTGCGACCTGTGCCCTTTTATTCTGGGCGACCTTAACCTGTTCGTCTCCCACATAAATCTTCGGGAGATTTTGAGTCTTACTGTTTTTTGATGCTGGCATTTATCCCTCCTTTAAAACGGGATTTCGTCCTCTTCCTCGTCTTTTCCGGAATCT
>CAYGBF010000113.1:0-2436 GCA_964348035.1 uncultured Eubacteriales bacterium
ATCAGTGAGGAGATGGCAGGACAGATCTCAGAAGAGCTAGGCATGAAAATCTCGGTCGTTTCCTTGGAAGAAGAGCTCCGCGCCCAGGCTGAAAAAAGTCCCAAAGAACTTGATCCGAGACCGCCGGTGGTGACCATGATGGGACATGTGGACCATGGAAAAACAACCCTTCTCGATGCCATAAGGCAGTCGAATCTTGTGAGCCGGGAATCAGGCGGAATCACCCAGCACATAGGTGCCTACAGGGTTCTTTTCAAGGATCGGCCCATTACATTCATCGATACTCCAGGCCACGAAGCCTTCACAAAATTACGGGCCCGGGGAGCGACCGTAACTGATATCGTCGTGCTTGTCGTCGCCGCCGATGATGGTGTCATGCCTCAAACACGAGAGGCAATCAACCATGCCAAAGCGGCCAAGGTTCCGATCATCGTCGCCATCAACAAGATGGATAAGTCCGAGGCCGATGCGGAGAAAGTCAAACAGATGCTCTCCAAAGAAGGTCTGCTCGTGGAGGAATGGGGAGGCGATGTTATCAGCGTTGAGGTCTCCGCGACGGAGAAAACCAACCTGGATGAACTTCTCGAAATGATCATTCTTCTCACCGATGTCGTAGAAATCAAGGCCAATCCCGAAGTCCAAGCTCAGGGAGTCGTTCTCGAGGCCCGCCTGGATTCGAAAAAAGGACCTGTGGCCACAGTCATCATCCAGCATGGGATTCTCGGCCAAGGCCAGGCTTTTATCTGTGGCCTCAATTACGGGAAGGTCAGGGCCATGTTCGATGAGAACGGGAAAGGCATGAAAAAAGCTGAGCCCTCGGTACCGGTTGAAGTCCTAGGATTTTCAGGTGTCCCCACGGCCGGGGAAATTTTCCAGGTGGTCGATGACTTCAACGCGGCCAAACAGATCGCTCAGTTTCGGGCTTCTCAAATAAAAAAAGAAGAAACCCGTAGACCAGAACACCTCACCCTGGATGAGCTCTTCAAACAGGTCGAGGAAGGAGCGGTCAAGGAACTCTCGCTGATCATTAAAGCCGACGTTCATGGTTCGACCGAAGTATTAGCGGACATCCTTCCCAACCTCAGCAGTGAAGAGGTGAAAATAAAGATTATTCACTCAGCAACCGGCAACATCACAGAGAGGGACGTCCTCCTAGCCTCGGCTTCGAACGCGATCATCATCGGCTACAACACCAAACCGAATCAGAAGATACTGGATATGGCTAAAGAAGAAAACGTTGAAATCAGAAACTACAACGTGATTTACAGGTTAACCGAGGATATCAAAAAAGCGTTGAAAGGTATGCTCGAGCCAATCTTAAAAGAAACCTACTTGGGTCGAGCGGAAATCAGAAGAGTCTTCAGCATCTCACGCGTCGGGGACATAGCCGGATGTTTTGTCCAAGACGGAAAGATCACCAGGAATGCGGAAGTGAGAGTGATCAGGGATGGGGAGGTCATTCATCAGGGCCGCATCTCTTCCCTTAAACATCTCAAAGAGAGTGTGGCGGAAATCAAGAAGGATTATGAGTGCGGGATCGGCCTTGAGAAATTTAAGGATATACAGGAGGGAGACATCATCGAGGCCTTCGTCACCGAAAAGGTTAAACCCGAATAGAATCAGCTGTGTTGTTCCTATGGTCATAGGATTTCTTCTCTTAGATATCCATTTCCCTCTCTCTCATTCACTGAAGGAAAAGAGAAAGAGACTCAATAAAATCAAGGACCGCTTCAAAAACAGGTTTAATGTTGCCTTGGCCGAACTCGAATACCAAGACAAATGGCAGAGGGCTAAAATCGGCATCGTTACCATAAACACTCAGAAGAAAGTCATAGAGAGTCTCTTCAACAGGATCATCATCGAGGCGGATGAAAACCTCGATGGGGAAATTTTGGACCATCAGATCCATTATTTTTAGCAAATCCTTTGCTCGAACTCGGGGCCCAGCCTAAGAAGAGGAGGTATCTATGGGCAGTCAGAGACAGAAAAGAGTCTCCAGCCTGATCAAAGAAGAGCTGAGTCGACTTCTCATCGAAGTCATTCAAGATTCCTCTTCTGGTCTGATCACCGTGACCAGAGTCGAGGTAAGCAAAGATCTCAAGTCGGCATATGTTTACTTGAGCCTTTTTGACACTCAAGATAAAGACAGGCTCCTCGACCTTCTGGAAAAGAGAAAAGGATTTCTCCGAAAATCTATTGCCTCTAAAATAAAATTAAAGTATAATCCCATGCTTATTTTTTGCCTTGATGAGACATCTGACTATGAAGAGAGGATTGAAAAAATACTCAAAGATATAAAAAAAGATGAAAAAAAGCACGGTTGATCGTATCGCTCAGCAAATAAAAGACTCGAAGCAGATCGCGATCACATCTCACCTTCGGCCGGATGGCGATTCCATCTGTACAGGGCTTGCCCTGTATCTCATGGGCAGACTG
>CAYGBF010000114.1:0-5341 GCA_964348035.1 uncultured Eubacteriales bacterium
ATGGACTGTGAGATTTTTAGCCTCATCTCTAAGATGATGGAGGGCCTCGAAGTGAACAAGGAGACCCTCGCTTTGGATGTCATCCGGGATGTGGGACCGGGCGGAAATTTCTTGACCCATGAGCATACTCTGAAGAACATGCGGAAGCTCTGGCTTCCCACAGTCATGGATAGGCGGCCTTATGCTGAGTGGGAAGAAAAAGGTGATGGAGCCCGGGAATGGGCTCGGGAAAAGGCGAAAAACATCCTGGCCACCCATAAACCAGAACCCCTCGATCCCAAGATGGAAGCCGAACTTCAGAGAATCATCCGCTCGGTTGAGCGGGAATAGAGTCAGTTTTTCTTGACCCGCAGAGGGGGTTTTTGACCTGGTGGGAGGCCGCTCTTGTAGGTGTATCCTTTGAGTTTCTGCTTGAATTCCTTCTTCATCTCGAGGAGTAATGCTTCATCCAGGAGGAAGTCGATGGCTGTCGTCGCCATCGCTTTAGCTGCCAAGAGCATCCCCTTATGGCCGATAGAATGTCTAGAGGAGGCGACGATCGCCCAGCTGTGCCAGGGGACTCCAAAAGGGGCACAGGTCGTTGATATGTGCAAGGTGGGTGTGATCCAGCTTACTTCAGCCACATCTGTAGAGCCTCCTTCAGGGTCTTTGACCAGTCTTTCCAGTTCTTTTATCTCGCAGACCATGCCTTTCTCTTCGGTCTCAGTCTCCCTCTGTATTCTTTTCGCATAAGCGGCCTCTTCTTGTGTGTATTTTATCGGACCGATCATCTCCAGGTTTTTTTGCAACACTTCGGAACCCGCTAGATTGACGAGCATTTCGTGGTAGCTTCCCTTGTAATGGATTTTTGAGGTTGTTCCTGTGGCCACAGCCGCACCCTCGACGATCTTTTCAATTCTTTTCACGACAGCCTTGACGCCTTCTCTGTTCGAGTCTCTGACCCAAAGCCATAATTTGGCATTTTCGGGGACGATATTCGGCACTTTCCCGCCTTGAGTTATGACATAATGCATCCGCACAGAGGGTTTGACATGCTCTCGGAGAAGGTTGATACCGAACACGGTCATTTCTACAGCATCGAGGGCACTCGCCCCTTTCCAAGGATCGAAAGCCGCGTGGGAGGCCTTGCCAAAGAATTCAATCTCCATATCATCGATAGCCTGACTGCCTTTTACATCAACTCTTGTTTTGTAGTCTGGGTGCCAAGCTAGGCAGGCATCTAGGTCATCGAACAGGCCATCCCTGGCCATGTACAACTTGCCTCCCACATCTTCCTCAGCCGGACAGCCATAGAGTCGGATTGTCCCTTTCATTCTGTTCTTGTCCATGATCTCTTTAACAGCCAAGGCAGCACCGAGGCTTCCTCCGGCAAATAGATTATGACCGCAGCCGTGGCCGGCCTTCCCCTCGATCAATGCCTTTTTATAGGGGAGGTTTTCTTGAGAGAGTCCGGGAAGAGCATCGTATTCGGCCAGGATGCCGATGGTGGGCGTTCCCGATCCGAAAGAGGCTACGAAGGCTGTCGGCAGTCCTGCTACCCCGCGTTTCACTAGAAAACCTTCTTTTTCCAAGGTGTCGACGAGGAGCTCTGCGGATCTATGTTCTAAGAGGGCAATCTCGGCGAATTCCCAGATGGAATTGCTGACATCGATTAGGAATTGGCTGTGCTTTTCTACAGCTGTCAGGGTCTCTCTTTTTAACTCTTTGCTTCCCGCAAAGCCCGGATGATGGATTCCTGAACTTAAAATCAAAGAAAAGCCCAAGATAAGTATGTTTAGATACGTTGTTCTATGCATTTTATGCTTCAATTTTGCCTCCAGCATAGGTCTAAAAGTTCGTGTAGAATTCTATTACTTAATATAAAAAAAGAGAATTTTAATCAACAAGAAGCAAAAAGATAAATGGCAGATAATATTATCGAACAGGAATTATTGAAATTTCCGGGGGATATCTTCTTTCCACTCCCGGCGTCTCACTAGGGTGCCATTCTCATAAATCTCCCGGACAAAAATCACATGGAAGGTCTTCTCATCTGATTTTAGGTCGATCATCGTCTTGAGTTCGATGGTGCGGTCTTCGAGTTCGAGCCGAGCGCCTGCTTCTCCCTAGTAAGACGATTCGGCTGGATTCAGATCGTTCGTCTCATGATAATCTCGTTCATAGGTGAAATATTTACGGCCTTGGATTTCGTAATCCTTTACTCCTTTCCATTCGACAGCATACTTTGATGTCCACAGGTCCCTCTTCTGCTCGTAGAAACCATGGGGCCAGGATTCCACCTCGAGATACCGGGCATCCGGTCGTTCCTCCCGAGGTTCAGGCGGTTTGAAGTCGGGTGATATGCGCTCTCCAGGGGGGAAGATAGGTATTTCTATCTGGGTGAATTCTTCACCGACAAAGAGCTTTGTCGTCATCGGATAAGGCGTAGGCCAGATCATCGGGAATAAGGCATTGGAAACGGCCAGCCGGAGACGGTGACCGGGCTTGAAGGTCCAGGTCGTGAAGTGCAATTCAAATGCGATATCATAGACCTCTCCAGGCACAAGGGGTTTGGGTTCGAGACGTGAATCTCTCTGCGCACCGTTGATCAGAGCCCCAGTGACTAAGGAGACCGTGCCATCCGGCTGGACATCTTCAAGACGAACGATCCAATGGGCCAGAGGGGCATCGGCCGAGACCCGAAGTTTCACCCGAGGAAACCCGATGACCTCGAAGGCTTCCTCAACTACAGGACTGTCAAAGACCAGACTTCCCGCATCGTCTGGGCGCATATCTCCGGTCGGTTCGCCCCACCATAAACCTGTGGCCAGCCCAAAGCTCGGAACATAGCGGAGGGCCAATTCTCGTGCCTTTCCAGGCCTGAGCTGGAGATGGTTGTCTTTATCGGGAAAGAACGATTTCCATTCCGCTCCTGGGATGGGCCAATCAGTACAAACCCAATGACCGGGTGTCATCTGGAGATCGGCATCTGGACCATGGCCTTCTCTGAGGAAAATAACAAACCGTGGGTCATCCAGGACTCCTGTGTTGCGGTCTTTAAGCCAGTAGTCCCACCAGCGCACAGCCTCGTGTCTCCATTCATAGTTGGGGCCTGGGAGGCCGTCGTCGGGCCAAGAATGAGTCCAGGGGCCTATCACTCCCTTGACCGGAACCTTCATGTGTTCGAGCATCCGGGGGACGCTGTCTCTATAACCGTCAAGGAGTCCTCCGATCAGATAGGTTGGGATACGGATCCTGTCGTACTGCCATCTCAGGGATTTTTTCCGCCAGAAGTCTCCATCGGTCTGTTGTTTGAGATAGGTGAGAAACCAGGGATAGGCATTGAATCGATCTCGAAAGTAGGCTTCATCCAGCTCGTAGTTCGGCGATCGAGGGAGGCCGTTATCATGATCGATGGAAAGCTCGTAGGCATCCACATGGTAAGCCCCGTCAATATAATGAACATCGTCATGAAAGAGATCATCGGAGGCATCGAGGGCCAGGATGGCCTTAAGAGCCGGCGGCTGTCGCATGGCCACCTGGATGGCATTAAACCCTCCCCAGGATATACCCCACATACCGACTCGACCGTTCGACCCGGGCAGCTTTGAGAGTTGATCGATGATCTCTATGGCATCGTCCAATTCCTGCTCCGAGTATTCTCGAGGAGGCAAAGCTCCTTCGGATGATCCGGTCCCTCGAATATCAACCTTGGCCATGATGAATCCGTGGCGGACAAAGTAGGCGTAGAGGGGATAATCCCGGAGATAGAAAGAATCTTCCTTTCTGTAGGGTAAGTACTCGAAGAGAACAGGGAATTTTTCTCCAGGTGTTCGAGGGACAGGCTTGAAGAATGTGGCCGACAGACGGACTCCATCTTTCATCGTGAGCCATGATGTTCCTATTGAGAACTCGTAGACCGCAGGAGTGGCCTCGACGATGGTTTTTGATACTTCTGATGAAGGAGTATAAGAAAATAAGATTAATGGTAAAGTCAAAATCAAAAATAGGCACTTGGATTTTTTTGGCATTGGATTTACTTCCCCTCCATCGTAATCTTACTATTGTTTCTTTGATAGGCTTATAGCACAGGAAAAATTTGATGTCAAAAATCGAAAATCTGGTTTTTGAAATAAAGTTGGGCTAATATTGCTAAACAATATCTTCAGTGAACTTAGGGGATTGGCGGTTAAGTCCATGAAGGAGTACATGTACTTAATGGAAAACTGCTGTCGAGAGGATAATATTTTAGAATATGTTAATTACTTTTTCTTCGTTTTATCCAATACTTCCGGGCCTACGCATTGTTCAGCATATTCGCACCATTCCAGACATCCCAAGTTGAGTTTAGGGTTTGGAACCCATTTTCGGCAGTGTTTACATCGCCTTTTGGTATCGTCCTTGAAGAACTCGATTAGAAGACCGCATGAGGGGCATTTGGACTCAAATATATCTCCCGGTTTCCAATGGCGTGTATCCTGGCCTGGGCATTTCATACTCAAACTGTACCTTTTTTGCCACCCATTTTCAAGACACTAAACGGGATTTCAGGGATTCTTTATTTGTTCGAGTTAAGCTTCTTAACCATAACTATGATATATATATATTCTTATTTACAAAAACCTTTAAACATGCGAAACTTTTTCTCTTCCAGTGTTGTGAGAATAATACTTCGGAAATGATAAGGTCGATTTTCAGTAAGAAAAGAACCGCCTCTTTAAAACCCAACTCAGATAAAACAAAGGAAAAAAAGGATTTTTTTATGGTAAAGAAAACAACACGCAGGGACTTTTTGAAGAAAGGGATCAGTGCCGGAGTGGCACTGTGGGTTTCAAAAGATGGGATTATCGGCAGCCATCTGATGGCCGGTCAAGCTTTTGACGCGATCATTAAGGGAGGACTCATCATTGATGGCCTTAATGACAGAGCATACTTGACCGACGTAGGAATTGTTGGTGAGCGTATCCAGATGATAGGTGATCTCAAAAAGGCAAAGGCAAAGTCGGTCGTTGACGCTTCCGGTAAAATTGTTGCCCCAGGGTTTATCGATATCCACTCTCACACAGGCTCGAACCTTCTGGTTAATCCAAAAGCTGAAAGCAAAGTCAGGCAAGGAGTAACTACAGAACTCAGTGGGAACTGCGGCGGCTCGGAATTTCCCCGTCAAAAATCTGAACGAAAGGACTGGGCTAATCTTGAGCAGCTGCAATCTTTATTAAATAAGAAAAAAATCGCCATCAACTTCGCCTCACTCGTAGGCAACGGAACTGTTCGCACATTCGTCATGGGAGAAGAGATGCGAGCGCCGACGGAAAAAGAGATGGAGCGCATGAAGGGAGTAGTTGCAGAGGCCATGGAGCAC
>CAYGBF010000115.1:0-1508 GCA_964348035.1 uncultured Eubacteriales bacterium
GTTGGCGCAGAAATTGATGACCTGATTGGGCGGAGACCCTTCCGGATACTCCACTTGTACATCCGCGCCTTGCGGAGAGTGAATATATCGTTCCTCCTTATACAGCCCTCCTTCTTTGATGCCCTTCAGTTCATTTTGATAGAATTCCTTAGCTTTACCGTAGGCCATAAATACCTCCTAATTCACCACGACTTAGCTTTCTAATTGCCTCTCCGGTTGAGAGCCGAGGAACGGATCCTGCTGTTCGAAAGGATGCTTTCTGTGGGCTTGACCTGGTCTACTGTTCGGATGGCTCGTCAAGCGATATCGGAGGCAACATGTGCCGACTCACTCGCAGGACGGAAAGGTAGATCTGCTATTTTTTGAATTCGTTAATGGTTTCGATGATCTTGTTTACCGTTTCGAAATTTCCAACGGTTCCTTTCTCGTCTGGAATTTTAACGCCAAATTTCTTATCTATAAATGCCACCAAAGAGACGATGGAGAGCGAATCGATCAATCCTGAGGACATCAGGGGAGTAATCTCATCGATTTCTTCGTCTGGGTCTTCGACAAACTCCTTTTTTATGTATGCAATCAGTTCCTCTTTCACCTTGATCCTCCTTCTAAGATTCTTAGGAAGTTCAGAGTTCTCTTGCCATAAGAACGTACATATCTTCCTTTTGTCATTCTGACCCCGCCTTTGGTCTTCGACCCTGAGGGCTCAGACCCGAAGAGCGGGGGAAGAATCTCTACGCTGATTAAAAGGCACAAGATTCCAGCGAAGATGCTCTGAGATGTTTCGCTTCGCGCGCCTTAGGCGAGGCTTCGCTCAACATGACGCGCTGGATGGTAAACCTCGTCTTAATCATTCTCCAAGGTGGACAGGTCGCCTGCTGGTTCTCCTCTTTCCTGGGCACGCAAGACCCTTCTCATGATCTTGCCGCTTCGAGTTTTGGGCAGAGAGTCGACGAATTCGATCTCCTGTGGCATGGCTATGGACGATAGCTTCTTGCGAATGAAGTTCATGATCTCAAGCTCCAGGTCTTCACCTGACTCAAATCCTGGTTTCAATGCCACAAAAGCTTTAACCACTTCCATGTTTATCGGATCCGGTCTTCCTATTGCGGCGGATTCGGCCACCGCCTGGTGCTCCAGAAGCACGGATTCTATCTCAAATGGACCGACCAGATGCCCGGCCACGTTGATCACGTCATCGTCCCGGCCCATAAACCAGAAATACCCGTCCTCATCGATGCTGGATCTGTCTCCGGTTATGTACCAACCGTTCTTGAATTTGCTTTCGTAGCCTGAAGGATTGTTCCAGTAAGCTCTGAACATCGAAGGCCAGGGCGGCTTTAGGGCCAGCAGCCCGGGTTTATTTTTCTCGATAATGGGTTCGAATTCGTGACTCAAAACTGCGGCTGTCACGCCGGGGAAAGGTTTACCCATTGATCCCGGCTTGATTTCCATTCCGGGATAATTCGAGACCAGAATACAGCCGGTTTCGGTCTGCCACCAGGTGTCGA
>CAYGBF010000116.1:0-8145 GCA_964348035.1 uncultured Eubacteriales bacterium
CGCGATGTGAGCGGCGAGATGATTGCTCAGGTGGGCGCGATCTCGGCCAACAACGACGAGTCCATCGGAAAAATCATCTCCGAAGCCATGGACAAAGTCGGAAAAGATGGTGTGATCACAGTAGAAGAAGCCAAAGGTTTAGAAACAACCATGGAGATCGTAGAATGGATGCAGTTTGACCGCGGATATCTTTCGCCTTATTTCATCACCGATCCGGACAGGATGGAATGTGTCCTCGAGAACCCGATGATTCTGCTCCATGAGAAAAAAATCAGCAACCTGAGAGAACTGCTGCCCCTGCTCGAGAACATAGCCAAGATGGGAAAACCCCTGTTGGTTATCGCTGAAGAGGTTGAAGGCGAAGCCCTGGCTACGCTGGTGGTGAACAAACTTAAGGGAACGTTTCTCTGTGCTTCTGTCAAGGCTCCCGGATTCGGCGACAGAAGAAAGGCTATGCTGGAAGACATCGCCGTTCTTAGAGGAGGAAAGGTCATCACAGAGGATATCGGTGTTAAGCTCGAGAATGTCGGGGTCGACTGGCTGGGCGAAGCGAATAAGGTGGTTATCGATAAAGACAACACCACCATCGTTGAAGGTAAGGGTAAGTCAGATGACGTACAGGCGAGGATCAAACAGATCAGGACTCAGATCGACGAGACAACCTCTGACTACGACCGAGAAAAACTCCAGGAAAGACTGGCCAAGATGGTCGGCGGCGTGGCCCTCATCAGAGTCGGTGCCGCCACCGAGACAGAGCTCAAAGAGAAGAAAGCTCGCGTAGAAGATGCCATGCACGCCACCAAGGCCGCTGTTGAAGAGGGGATCGTTCCCGGTGGAGGAGTGGCTCTGCTGAGAACCATCAAATCCCTGGAAGCTCTTAAGTTTGATGATGATCGTCAGATTGGTGTGAATATCATCAAACGGTCTCTCGAAGAGCCCCTCAGACAGATTGCTGATAACGCCGGCCAAGAAGGATCGATCGTTGTCGAGAAAGTTAAGGTTTTAGAGCAGGATAAAGGGTTTAACGCCCTTACTGAGGAATACGAAGATCTTGTCAAATCCGGAGTCTTGGACCCAACAAAGGTTGTCCGGATTGCCCTGCAGAATGCTTCCAGTATCGCTGGTTTACTCCTGACCACCGAAGGGTTGGTCTCTGAAATTCCTGAAGAAGACAAAGGACCCAAGTATCCCCCCCCACCACCAGGCGCCGACATGTACTAAATAGCTGAACACGTAGATCAAGGCCCTGAGTCTAGACTCAGGGCCTTTTTTTTCCCGTCATCCCTGCGGAGGCAGGGACCTAGTCCCCTATGGATAAGATTCTTTCTT
Source organism: uncultured Eubacteriales bacterium (assembly GCA_964348035.1). GTDB lineage: Bacteria > Acidobacteriota > Aminicenantia > Aminicenantales > Aminicenantaceae > CAYFXE01. The sequence goes on from CAYGBF010000116.1 coordinate 1,330, forward strand.
AGCTCTTGTTCCCCGCTTCCGCAGGGACAGGAATGACGAGGAGGGGGGAACTAAATTCCCACTCCCATCCGTCATTCCCATCCGTCATCCCAGCGCAGGCTGGGATCCAGATCTATCTGGATAAAATTCTTTCTATGCCAGATTCCTGCCTGCGCAGGGGCAGGAATGACGAGAGAGACTGGATTACCGCCTCTGGAGGAATGATGTTCTGGAGCTGTACAAAGCCTTCTTTTCTTTGGCTGTTTTGTGTAGTATAAAGATCAAAGTGTATAAATTCTTCGACCGCTATATCTACAGAGAACTGATCCCCCCTTTTCTCCTCGGCCTTCTGATCACCACCTTTGTATTTTTGATGAATGAGATTCTCCTTCTTTCGGATGTGTTCATTGCCAAAGGCGTTTCTCTCAAGGCGACGCTGAAGATACTGTTTTACCTGATTCCTTCGATCGTCGCCTTCACTCTGCCGATGGCCGTTCTGATGGGTATCCTAGCCGGCCTGAGCCGGATGTCTTCAGATTCTGAAATCATGGCCTTTAAGACCTTGGGGATCAGTTATAAGCGGCTTCTCAGGCCGATCTTTGTCTTTTCCTTCGTGGGCTGGCTGTTGACATCCTACCTCAGCCTCTACCTCGCCCCGCATGCCAACCACAAGTGGGTGCAAACCTTTTCCCAATCCGTTCTGGCCAAGGTCCAGCTGGAAATCAATCCCCGAGAGTTCAACGAAACCATCCCTCTAACAGTCCTGTTCATCCAGGAAATTTCTCCTGAAAAGGATTGGGAGAACGTCTTTGCTTATTTTGCCGATCCCCCTGAAGAACCAAGGGTGATCCTGGCCAAAAGAGGAAAGCTGAGTTTCTATCCAGACAGAAGGCGAGCCATCCTTCGTCTTTTTGACGGCACTCTTCATTCAAACCCGCGCTCGGAAGCCGATAAGTATGGGGTGACATCATTCGAAGAGCTCGAGGAAGAGATCGATGTCGAGACATTCTTTGCCTCGATCTCCGATAAGAAACGAGTGAGGGAGAAGGACATCCAGGAGCTGATCATCGACCAGCAAGGCATCCTGAAGGATTTGTCCGAGCTTGAAGAGACAGCAGATAACCCTCAAATTCTAAGATCCCAACGCAGAAATTATGTATCCCACTGGATCGAGATTCACAAGAAGTTTGCTCTTCCGTTTGCCAGCCTTGTCTTTGCTTTTTTAGGGCTGCCTTTAGGCGCTTCAACCAGAAAGGGTGGCAGGACGAGCGGCTTTACGATCAGCCTGGCCATCATCCTGATTTATTACGTCTTGATTACCGGCGGGGAGAAGTTTGCCATGGATGGTCGGATATCCCCCTGGTTAGGAATGTGGGGACCCAATATTTTACTGGCTTTGGCGGGGCTCTACCTATTCATGAAGTCACTCAAAGAATCGCCTCTCTTATCGAGTTTAACCCGGGTGTTCAAGAAAAAGAGCCCGGGGGCTTTCCTAATGAGAAGGAAGAAGTCTTGGCGCTGGCCGCGTCTTTCTGTGCGCTTCCCGAATATTTTAGACCGCTACATCATCAGAAAGTACTTGGTCATTTTTTGTTTGGTTTTTCTCGCTCTGCTATGGATTACATTTATCGTCACTTTTTTCGAACGGATCGACAACGTCTACCAGCATGAAAAACCTGTCGTCCTTCTTCTGTCCTTTATCCTCTACAGCACTCCCGAGTTTGTTCACTACATCCTGCCCATCACCGGCCTGACGGCTGCGCTTTTATGCTTGGGTTTTTTGACCAAATCCAACGAGATCACGGCCATGAAAGCCTGCGGTATCAGTCTCTACCGGATCGTCCTTCCCGTCGTCTTGTTGGGGTGTGTGGCCAGCTTTGCCTCTTTCTATCTTCAGGAGAATGTGCTTCCTTATGCGAACAAGAAAGCCGAAGCCATCTGGAACAAGATTAACGATGTTCCCCCTCGAAGCTATAGTTATCTGGACAAGCGTTGGGTGCTGAGTCGAGATAAGGATCGTATCTTTTATTACAACTACTTCGACCCAGTCAGTTCTGTGTTCAGCAAGCTGTCGATCTATGATGTGGATATCTCTACCTGGTCCTTAAAAAAGAGAATCTACTCTGAAAAAGCGACCTTAAAAGGATTCAGACTGTCTCTAGAGGATTGCTGGATTAGAGCTTTCGAAGAAGGCCTGCCGGTCAAGTTTGAACAGAAAAATGAGATGAGAATGATCCTGGTCGAGGGAAGGAACTACTTCCTGAAAAAAAGGAAAGAGCCTGATCAGCTGAGTTACGGAGAGCTCAGGGACTACATCACAGACATTGAAGAAAGAGGTTTTGAGACGCAGAGGTTTGAGGTTGCCTTGAATTATAAAATATCTTTTCCCCTGGCCAGTTTGATCATGACTCTGATCGGAATCCCGTTTGCCTTCTCGATGGGGAAACGGGGAACACTGGTCGGGATCGGATTGAGTGTGGTCATTGCCATGGTCTACTGGGGGACGATCGCTGTTTTCAAGGGTTTGGGCAACGCCGACTATCTGAATGCTGCCTTGGCGGCCTGGGGCCCGAACCTAATCTTCGGACTGCTCGCTGTTTATATGATCTTTGCGCTGAGGACTTAGGACTCCAAGCTTGTTCCTGCGAAGGCGGGAAAACAAAACAAAGGAATGACACGAAGAGGGATTTACTGGCAACTGTGAACTGATAACTGATTCACATCTTGTACTTTCCGAAATCTTCAGGCTTGAGGTTTTCGAGCCACTTCTGCAGTTTTTCTGAATCCTCAAGGTTTTCATCGAACTTGAGGCTGTGGGCTTTCTCGACCACCTCTTCTTCGACAAAGATAGGCGATTCTGTTCGCAGAGCCAAGGCGATGGCATCAGAGGGACGGGAATCGATGAGGAGGCTTTTGTTATCGTAGCGGCAGTGAATCATGGCGTAGAACGTATTATCTCGGACATCGTTGACCACGATCTTCTCGATCGAAATATCGAGTTTTTTCAAAAAACTCTTAAGAAGGTCGTGAGTCATCGGGCGAGGAGTGGCGATGTTTTCGATTTTCAGAGCGATGGCGTTGGCCTCGAAGACGCCGATCCAGATGGGGAGCATGCGCTGCTTCTCGGCATCCTCCAGAACAACGATGGGCATCTTGGAAATCGGGTCTACGACAAGGCCTTTGATGTTCATTTTTATTTCCATTTTAATCTCCTCGCTTGTTTTTAAATATAAGGTCTGGAGGGAGTGTTGTCAAGGTGAGGAGGGAGAGACGCCTTATTCGGCGGAGGCCTTGACATCTTTTTCTATGCTCTCGGTGAGCCCGGTCAAGACCAAGAGGTCTCCTTTGCGGATGACCTCGTCGGCTGAAGGGACGGGGATTGTCTGCGGTGGGTATTTTCGCTTGATCAGAAGGACATCGATGCGGTAGAGCGCCTTTAGGTTGAGTTCTTTAAGAGACTTGTTCAAGAAATCAGAGGGTGCATCGATCTCCATAATCGTATAGCCCTTACCGAGGTCTATGGTTTTTGTCTCGTGTGTGAATTTCAGCTTTTGGATCAGGCCCGAAGCCGCTTCTTTCTTGGTGATTTCGTGGTTATAGGCTTCGATGACATCCTTTCTCTTGATGACACCGAAGAATTTCTTATCCTTCAAAACGGCGATCTCCGCCACATCCTCCCGGCCGAAGATTTCCATCGCCCTTTCTAGGTTGTCATCATAATCTATCTGAATTTCAGGGACAGCCAAATCTTGAGCGATGACAAAGGCATCCAGGGTTTCCTTTTCGTGGACAAGCTTCTTGAGCTGGTTGAGGGCAAAGCAGCCAACATAGTTTCTCTCCTCGTCCACAATCTGGAAGGCATGATGCTTTCCTCCGATAGCCTGGTCGATGATTCTCCCCACTCTTTCCGTGTTCATGAAAAGTTCATAATCCTGGCTGATCAAATCCTTGACGAACAGCGAGCGGAGGATGTTCAGCTCTCTTCCTTCTTTGAAGAGGATGCCTCTGCGTTTTAATTTCATGGTGTAGATGGATTCTTTATGCAACCCGAGGGTAAGCAGGGAGGCGATAATGCAGGAGAGCATCAAAGGCAGGATGATTTTATAGTCATAGGTGAGTTCAAAAATGATGATGATCGCTGTTAGGGGTGCTTGAGTGCCAGCCGCCACGACGGCTCCCATCCCGACAAGAGCAAATGCGCCCGGAGAAGACATCGTAGAAGGAAAAGTCTTGTGGAAGATGGAACCGATGAAATTCCCAGTCATGGCCCCTAAGAAGAGGGAAGGCGCGAAGATACCTCCAGAACCTCCCGAGCCTATGGTCAAGGATGTTGTCAGAATTTTGGCAAAAACAAGGAGGAGAGCGATCCAGAGACCTATTTGGTTCCTGAGGCAGGCATCGATGGATTCGTAGCCGACTCCGAATATTTGGGGAAGGCCCAATCCGATCGCTCCGACGAGGAGCCCTCCCAACGCAGGTCTGATCATCGGGTGGAGGCGAAGGCCGTCAAACTTATCCTCGAAAAAATATAAAACCTTGATGAAGACGATGGCCACCACTCCACTGACGATTCCCAGGAGGATATAAGGCCCGATTTCCCAAACAGAGACGAGAGTATATTCGGGTACGATAAAGGCAGAAAAGTCTCCCATGATAAGCCTGGAGGTCAGGGTGGAGATAACCGCAGCGATGATGATCGGGCTGAAGGAATAGATGCCGAACTCTCCGAGCAGCACTTCCACAGCAAAAAGCGCCCCAGCGATAGGAGCATTGAACGTTCCTCCAATCCCCGCTCCTGCCCCGGCTGCGACCAAGGTTCTTAAACCTCTCTCTCTTATCCTGAACCATTGTCCGACGGTCGAGGCGATACTGGCGCTGATCTGGACGATGGGGCCTTCCCGTCCCACGGAGCCGCCTGAGGCGATGCAGATGGATGAGGCCAGGGTTTTGACCGCTACGACCTGTTTCCGGATCCGTCCTCCCCGGAAAACCAGGGATTCCATGATTTCAGGGACTCCATGCCCTTTGGCTTCCCGCGCTCCATAATAGATGAGGGGCCCGATCAGGAGACCCCCCAGAGCTGGAATCAGGAGGGTGAGATACCAACCTTGGGAGGCAACTCCGGATAGAATACTCGAAGATCTCCAGAACTGGCTCTGGAAGAATTGAATCATGAACTTGAAGGCCACCGAAGCCAGTCCTGCTCCGATACCGACAAGGACGGCAAGAAGAGAAAGCCGGATGTGTTCGTGGAATTCTCTTTCCCTGAAATCTATTCTCATCCGTCTAAGGAGTCTTGAAGGAGTGGTTTGTCATAGGGACTGAATTAAAATAGCTTAAGTTGTTGTTGGGTGTCTGCTTCGGCCTCCTCGCCATCGAAGAGATCGATTTTTCCGTAACATCCATCGTGACCGGGCACGATCTTGACTTTTCCTTTTCGCATCCTGTCGACGGCGAAACCCACGTTTTCCGGGTTGAGCTGTTTTAATTCCTCGATGGGCACTCGGGTGAGGATTTGGTGTTCACTCCCGAACTCTTGGATGAAGTGGAAGTAAAGGTCCATGACGCTCTTGCATTCAGATGTCTTGCCTATGGCTTGGGCGATGATTTCGCTGAGAGGGATGAGATTTTTATACGAAATTCTGTGGGGAGGAGCGTCACCGTATTCGCGGTCGGCCAGGTCCTCGACGCGGTGCATGACTCCCACAGTCAGCTTTCTTCCGCATTCGGGGCATAGATATTTGTGCTGGATGGTTTCTTGGGGCGAGAAGATAACACCGCATTTCCTGTGCCCGTCGTAATGGTATTTCCCTTCCTCTGGAAAGAATTCGACAGTGTACAGGAATTTATCTGGATCCTGGCTTTTGAGTACCTCGACCAGACCCTTGTAGCTGAAATCGGTATCAAAGACGTTGGCTTCACGGCCGATCCGAGAAGGGGAATGGGCATCGGAGTTGGAGACCAGCGTGTATTTATCCAAGCAGGAAAGGCGCCAGTTCATCGGAGGGTCAGATGAGAGGCCTGTTTCCAGAGCGAAGATGAAAGGTGTCATCTCCTCGAAGCAGTCTTCGATGGCATCAAAACCCGAGTTGGCTCCAAACAGAGAGAACCAGGGAGTCCAGATATGAGAGGGAATGACGACACACTGCGGGCAGAGGTCGGACACGATCTTGACAAAAGTCTTTGCGTCCAGACCGAGGATGGGCCGGCCGTCAGAGCGGAGGTTTCCGAGACTGGAGAGTTTGCGGTTGAGCCTGTCTACAGAATCGAAATCAGGAGCCAGGATCAGGAGATGGATCTTGCGCACTTTCCCTTTCTTAGAGTAGATGAAGCTGATCTCGGTGGAGAGGACGAAGGAGACATCGTAGGGAGAGAAAGCCATTGATCTGAGGTATTCGTTCTTGGGGGGAATGACGTTTTTAAGCCGGTAAAATCCGTTTCCTTCCGGCTCCAGCTTCTCTCGGGTGAGGAAAAGCCATTCGGGATGGGTAAAATCGGCGATGGCCAGGAGTCGGATTCCTTTGACCTTGGCCCAGTAGGCGAGAGTATCGAGGATCATTTCGCGGGAAGTGGCGCGGGAGAATTTGGAGTGGATATGAAGGTCAGCGACAAATTCCATCGGCGGTGCGATTCAAGTGTATGAAATAAGAAAAGACTTTTCAAGGAAAAGAGCCAAAAAAGATTAAACTTCGTAAAAAAAACTTGTTCCCGTACCTGCCACTTGCCTGCGGAGGCAGGTAGCAGGGATGACGGCGTATTGGGCGGTGCTTGCTTACTTATGAATGATCTTTTTTAGCTTCTCGGCCAGTTCAGGGTTTAGGCTCCTGAGAGTCTTGT
>CAYGBF010000117.1:0-2295 GCA_964348035.1 uncultured Eubacteriales bacterium
TTCGATTACAAGGTAATAGCCTCTCTGTCGTTTCAGTATCCTCATAAAAAGAGAAAGATTAAAAGAATATACGAGAGGGAATAGAATTGTTCGACCTGGGAATGCAGGAACTGATAGTCATTTTCATAGTGGCTATTCTCGTGTTCGGCCCCAAAAGGCTGCCAGAGCTCGGGCGCGCCATAGGTAAGACAGTGGGGCAGCTCAAAAGCGCCATAGCCGACGTCAAAAATGAGGTGGAGAGAGAAATCCACACGGCAGAGGCGGATGTAGACATCAAGGAACTCCCTGCATGGAAGAATAAAGATAAGGGTCTCACAACCGAGGCGCAACAGGATGAAAGGGAAGAAGAAGGTCAGGAGACCTCTGATGAGTCAAACAAAGAAAATACCTGAAGAAAAGCTGCCATTTACGGGACATCTTACAGAGCTAAGAAAAAGGATTTTCATATCAATAGCCGCTGTGATGGTGTGCTTTGTTGGTGCTTTTCACTTTTCAGAAGACATCTTCAAGGTTCTAACTTTGCCCATGCATTCGGATCTGAGATTTCTGACCGAATATCCTTTCGTATCATTTGTTGAAAAAGAGGGCGAAAAGCATTCTCTGATTTTCCTCGCTCCGGCAGAGGCACTCTGGGTGCATTTGAAGATTGCAATGATTGCGGGGATAGTGGTTGCAGCACCCGTACTGTTTCACCAGCTGTGGAAATTCATATCACCCGGTTTGGTGGAAAAAGAGAAGAAATATGCAATGCCGTTTATAGCTGTTTCGAGCGGACTGTTTTTTTTTGGCGCTGTGTTCTGCTTCGTGATTGTTCTTCCATTTGCGATAGGGTTCCTGCTCAATTACAAGACCGCGTCGCTCGAGCCTATGATATCGGTCGAGAGATACATCGACTTCTGTCTCAAGTTCATACTGGCCTTCGGTGTGGTCTTCGAGCTGCCGCTTATCATAGTATTTTTGACGCGCTTGGGAGTGGTCACGCCACAGGCGCTTGCGAAAAACAGAAAATATGCGGTCCTCCTGGCCTTCGTGGCCGCAGCCATACTAACGCCCACGCCGGATGCATTTAATCAGGTCCTTATGGCCGCTCCCATAATAGTCCTATATGAAGGAGGCTTGATTGCAGCAAGATTATTTGTGAGGAGAAAGAAAGATGATAATGATAAGAGGTAAGAGCGCGAAGGCAGTGGCGTATGATATAGCCGAGGGGTATGTTATCGTGAACCCCATTTTTCTCAAGCCCCTTGATGCGGAGGCTCTTAAGGAACTCTACACCGAAATGCAGAAAGCTCTGTCCGAAATAAGATCGGAAAAATTCCCGCACTCGGACATGCAGGGCATAAGGAGGCGTAACACGAGGATGTCGAAATTGCACCAGGCTGCGATGGTCGTAAGAAATTTCGCAAAAGAAAGAAGAGTATTAATACTGTAATATTGACACCATATACCATATATTGTAATAATAACTGACATGCCAGACACTGAAGATATAAAATCTATAAAAGACTTGCTTCAGGTCATTCTGAAGGCAAGAAAAAATCTGCGAATCTATCCTGCAAACAATCCTATTTACACCAAAACGATTGAAAACGCGTACGGGAAGATATCATCGATACTTGAGTACCTTGAAGAGATACCACTTAGAATGACCCGCAATGAGATATTGTATGGAGGCGAACCTGTATTTAAGGGTGTCGGCAAGGACGATAATATCGCCCTGTTCTTTTCAAGAGACGGTTTGAAGGAGCTAACTTTCAAGAACGGACTCACTATGGAAGAATTCCAGGAGTTCCTCGAGATAACCACATATGACTTCGAAAGTGAAGACACTACCGACGACGTAGTCACTCTCCTATGGGGAAAGGACTTTCGGAACATCACGTATCAGGTTGATGAAAGCATGCTTATCGAGGAAGATGAGGAGCAGTATGAAGAAGAAGCCATTAAGCAGGTCAAAGAAAGGTCGGCAGACGAGGACGACCTTCAAAAAGCATATTCTGATGCCTTGAAAAGCGAGGAAACGGCAAAGGAAATCCAGCTTGTACCCATTACGGATAAGGACAAAAGAGCGCTGGTCGTGTACAAGGAAAAGGCTGGCCAGGACAGAACGAATAAGATAGTAGATGTCCTCAACGAGATGCTACTGCAGACACAGGACTTTTATGAGTTTCATGAAATTACATCTATTGTTGCAAGCGCGTTGGAATACAGCATCAGGCAGAAGGATCTGAAGACGGCTATAGAGATAATGTGGCGTGCCAAAACTTTCGATGATAATGCAATATCGGGCTTTGA
>CAYGBF010000118.1:0-3534 GCA_964348035.1 uncultured Eubacteriales bacterium
GAGGGGTCACAGGTACATCGTGGAACGTATTTTACCAACACCGAGTGGTATGTCCATCTCCCCTCAGAAGTATTTTGACCTGGACAGAGTACTTGACGGAAAAATCATCGGTTTCTTCGCTGCTCAGGCAAAAGATCATAAAACAAAAAGAATCCTCGCCCCCTTTGCCTATGGAAAACTTTTCCTCGAGGTAAAACGGTCCTCAAAAACTCAGATCAAAGTCAAACCTTTTATCGTTGATTATGCAGAGGAGTTCTTCCTGACACCGATTCGACTGAAAAAATAATTAGATTCATGACTGACAGTCTAAACCTGAAACAGCAAGCGTTCCTTCTTGAGCTGGCTCGAGAAGCCATCACGCTCTTCCTTAAGAACAAAGAGACACCCAAAGTGAAAGTCAAAGATTCCACCCTCAAAGACAAGAGAGGAGCATTCGTCACGCTTAAAGTCAACGATGAGCTCCGAGGGTGTATCGGCTACCCCCTTCCTTTTAAGGCCCTGTATGAAACGATTATCGACGTTGCGGTTTCAGCCGCTACCCAAGACTTCCGCTTTCAGCCCTTGACCCTCGAGGAGCTCCCCAAGACAAGGATAGAAATATCTATCCTCTCCGTACCCCAACCCGTAAAAGACATCAAGGAGGTTGAGGTCGGGACACACGGCATCATCGTCTCCAAGGGACCTAACAAAGGTCTTCTTCTCCCTCAAGTCCCGGTAGAATGGGCTTGGGATTTGGAGACTTACTTGAGCCACGGCTGTCTCAAGGCAGGACTGTCTGAGGACGAATGGAAAAAAGACGCTCAGATCGAGGTCTTTACAGCTCAGGTCTTTTCAGAATAGAATAGTCAGTCAACTTGGAGGGGGAACTGACTTCTTTACCTTCTAGTAAAGCTCTGCTTTCGTCACCCGATTTATCATAGGGTTCTCTGCCTCCCCTTCACGGCGAGGCATGAACCCGCGCCCTGCACCTGCCGGAGCTTATACCTGAGGAGTCAGGTGCAGGTGCAAGCTCCTGCCTTCTCAGGAGCAGGCTTTGGCAGGCAGCAAAATTGGATCCTCCGACGATCGGACCAGTGAGCTTTTCTCGACCATGATGACGAACAAGACGAATATCTTTTATTTTTTCTTTTTCTTCTTCCGGAACTTCTTGTCCTTGAGCAGCTCTCGGGCTTCTTCTTTGCTCCGATCGATGTCGGCAATCCAGCGGGAATCATCTTCCATGTTCAGAACGTACTCAAGCTCTGCTCTAGCCTCATCAATCTGTTTTTGGCTCAGCAGAGTATCCGCATAATAGACACGAGTGAGGGCATCCTCAGGACCGTATTCTAATGATTTCTTCAGGTGCTCAAGAGACTTCTTTTTATTCCCTCCAGCGAAACCGGGGAGCTTGAAATAGACACGTCCCATCACCCTATCCGGGCCTCCGTCTTCGTAGGAACGGTCAAGCTCGATCACCTTGTTCATCGCTTCCTTGATGTCATCGACCAAAAACAAACTCTTAAGCACTCCTCTGGCTTCTCCATAGACCCCGTAATTAACGCCAAGCCAATAGTAACCATCAGGCTTTTCCGGCTCTAAGGCCACGGCTTTCTTGGCATGATAATATCCTTGAGAAAAGATGTTTTTCTTGTCTTTCTTCTTCTCTGTATGGGCGCCGATAAAATACATAACCCTGGAAATCCTCCAGTAAGCGTCATATTTATTCTCGGCTTTCAACAAGGCTGCTCTGTATTTTTCTAAGGCCTCCTGGGCTGTGGCCATATCCGACATTCGGTTATAAAGCTCATCGCCCTGCACGATTAAATCCTCTGATTCCTGAGATAAAAGGGTGAAAGAAAAACAAAAACAGATGAAAAGACCAATGACAATTTTGACTCGCACGGTACTCTCCTTTTTTTGCCAGTATATATAACACAATTCTTTAATGAGGACAATCGGTGATAAAAACCGGATGTTAATCAAAAAAACGGTCTGCGGTTTGATCCATTTCGATCATAAGTGCTTCGAGTCTCTCCCTCTCCATCTCCAGCGCCTCTTCGTTCAGGTCGGGGGCCAAAGAGACAGGTTTACCGAAGACCGCCACGACCTTGGAGAAAGGCGGGAACATCAGAAAACGATCCCAGCTTTTCAGCCTTTTCTGCCTGGACGCCGAGAACGTAAAGGGGATAAGATAAGCTCCGGTCTCCTGCGCCAGCTTCAGCCCCCCGATCTTCATCTTTCGAGCAGGACCCCTGGGGCCGTCGGGGACGATGATCACTTCTCCCCCTTCGCGAAGTTCATGTTTCATACTGTTCCAGGCCTTTATGATGGCATGGGAGCTTGAACCTCTTATGATCCGGTATCCCCAACGGGCCATGATTTGAGCAACGATCTCCCCGTCTTTGCTCGGGCTAACCAGAGGAGCCACGCCTCGGCAGCGGAAAAAATAGGGAATCAGGAATATCCGACTATGCCAGACAAGGATGACAACAGGCTTTCTTTCTTCTCTGAGCTTTTGATAGGAGTCACTTCCCAAGACCGTCATCCTGCAGGTTTTAGCCCAAAGCCAAAGGACGATTTTGCCGAAAAAACCGACAAAAAACCACCGGATCTCATCAAGATGAGACATTGCTCTCAATGATATACAAATATGCAGAAGCCGTAAAGAGGGCATGATGATGCTGAAGGATCATTTCCTGAATCTATCTATGAACATCCCGATTGTAAAACCTAGCCCGCAAAGAGCCACGCCGTATGGAACAGAACGCGGCCAGGAAACCAACCGGAAGGGAAGAAACTCAATCTCGCCCAAGAAAACGACAAAGGAAAATCCTCCTCCGAGGATGAGACTCAACAGGCCAGCTGTGGGACGTCTTTTTTTGAGAAAAATCATGGCGATGCCCGGAATGAACAAGCCTTCGGCCATTATCTCAGAGGAAAGGCCCAGCATCTTGAGGATGCTCTGGAATCGAGTGGCCACGAGAAAAGCCAAAACGCCGACGGTTAACGTGGAGAGCCGACTCGCCATGACAATGCTCCGCTGGGAGGAAGGAAAAACTTGCTGATAGACGTCGCGTGTCAAGGACAGGGCCCCTGTGTTAATGGCTGTATCCATGGTCGACATGATCGCCGCCACGATGGCCACGAACAAAACGCTGCTCAAAAGCAGTCCGGTTTTTGAGGAGATGATTTCCGAAAGCAGTGGTCCTTCGAGTTTACGTGAGAAGAAAAAGGGAAGAGAAAGAATGCCGATGAGCACCAGGAGTCCGTACAGAATGAGAAATGTCCCCGATGACATAAACAGAGCTTTCCGTGCCTCCTGTTCACTGCGGGCGGCTTGTATCCTCTGCCACACGATCGGAGAGATTGTCCAGGCAAGAGTGAAGGAGAGCACGACCAGGATGTTTTCTTTGATGTTGTAGAAAAACTGGAAGAAATGGGACGGACCTGTCTGGGAAGCAACAAGAGATACCTGTCCTAGCGAAGACGTGGTCGAGAGGAAAAAGAAGAGGCTCAAAAGGCCGGCAGCTAGAAGTAAAAATTGCAGGCCGTCGG
>CAYGBF010000119.1:0-5209 GCA_964348035.1 uncultured Eubacteriales bacterium
TCGAGGTGTAGCTTTTTAGAAGGTTCTTTACAGCCTGCTCTATCTCCGTTTCCGAGAATTCCTCGAGGACATTCTTGATCTTTTCCAGGGAGAGGGGTTCTAAAGAGACGAAGATAAGAGATTCGATGAGTTCTTTCAGCCTGTCTTTCATCTTGAAAATGATGTCCTCGGTTTTTTCCGGAGCCAGACTTTGATCGATTGGAACAGCGTCTCCTGAGCTGCCAACACGATTCTGGCTTTGATCAGCTCCAGCAGAGCAAAAAAGGCGACCAGCGATTCCTGAAGGGAGGCGTGATCATAGAAATACTCGTAGAAATCAAGATAGCCCTTCTCTTCCAAGATGGTGATGATTTCCCTCATCTTCTCCTCGACGGTGTATTCCTTCCCTTTGATGAGGCGGATATCCTCTTTTTCTTTCCGCTTCATCAGCAGGAAGAACGCCTCCGCTAAGTCGAAGAGCGAAATATCTTCCAGCTCTTCCTCTTCTTCGGGAAGATTCGAGGGGATGTAGGTCCGCTTCCACTTTTTGAGCTCTTCTCCCTCTTTTTCTCTCAATACGGAGCTCAGAGCCTTGATTTTTTGGAAGTCCAAAAGTCGATCGACGAGCATTTGACGCGGGTCTTCCTCGGACTCGGGTTTTTCATCGGGCAGGAGCATCTGAGACTTGATGTAGATCAGGAGGGCCGCCATCAGGAGGAATTCTGCCTCGCGATCCAGGTTGATCTTCTCCTTCTGATGGAGGTAATCGAGGTATTCTTTGGTGATCGTAGCGATCGGAATGTCATGGATATCGATTTTTTCCTTTTTGATCAGATAGAGAAGGAGGTCGAGAGGGCCTTGAAAGAATTCCAGGTTAACCTGGTAGCTTGGCGTCACTTCCATAGGATGAATCACTCTGTTCTTCTTACAAACCGATCGCGGATCTGACCTCTTCCATCGTTTTTTGGGCTACCTGGCGAGCCTTTTTATTCCCCTCTTCGAGGTTGTCCCAGACAAACTGGGGATTATTCTCAAACTCCTTCCTCTTCTTCCAGAAAGGAGTCAAAGCCTGGATGATGTGTTCGATGGCCACGGTTTTGCACTCCAGACAGCCGATCCCGGCAGTTCGACAGCCTTGAACCAACGGCTCTCTGTTTTTTTCCGGGACGAAGGCCTTGTGTAGGGTGAACGCCGGACAGTCCTCCGGCTCCCCCGGGTCTTGGCGCCTCTGGCGACGGGTATCGGTGACCATCGGCGATATCTTGCGGCGGATCTCGTCAGGAGTATCGTTGAGGTAGACAGCGTTTTGAAAGGAATTGCTCATCTTGCGGCCATCCGTTCCGGCCAGCTTCGGCACCTGGGTGAGGAGGATTTGTGGCTCGGGAAAAACAGGACCGTACAGACGGTTAAATCGTCTGGTGATCTCCCGGGCCAGCTCGAGATGATAGGACTGATCTTCTCCGACAGGGACGACCTCTGCCTTGTAGATAACGATATCGGCTGTCTGGAGAACAGGATAACCAAGGAAGCCGTAGGTATTGATATCTTTATCTGGTAGCTCTCTCTGCATCTCTTTGAAGGTTGGAACTCTCTGGAGCCAGGGCAGCGGGATGATCATCGAAAGAAGAAGGTGGAGTTCGGCGTGTTCTTTGACTTCAGATTGGACGAAGATGACACTCTTGTCCGCATCGAGTCCGATGCTCAACCAGTCCGCCGCATAATCGAACGTGAATTGACGGATGGACCGGGAATTCTGGTATTCTGAACTCAACGCATGCCAGGTAACGATGGTGTAGAAACAGCGGTATTTATCCTGCATGGCTATCCAGTTGCGCAGGGCTCCAGCCAAATGACCGAGATGAAGAGGCCCTGTCGGTCGCATACCGCTGAGGACTGTTTTCACGTCTTCTCCATTATATATATTACATGAACATGATCGTGTAAATGATGAATTGGATGGGTTGGATGATGATGTTGAGAAGGCCCATGTAGATAAGGGCGAGGACGATGATGAACCCGAAGGGTCGAATCCTATCGTATTTCTCGGCCGCTTCCTCGGAGAGAAGACCGGAAAGCACTCCGCTGCCGTCGAGTGGGGGGACGGGGATGAGGTTGAACACAGCTAGGTAGGTGTTGATTAGGACTCCGTAAAATAGGATCAAAGCCAGGCCTTCGAGAGGGTAAAAACCGCTGGGAAGACCCCCTCGGCCGAGGAGGAAATTGCGCAGGAAAAGTCCAACATTCGGACTCAAAAGCTTCAGGATAATAATTGCGATCAAGGCGATGCCCGCAACTGATAGGTTAGAGAAAGGGCCGGCCGCCGAAATCCAGAGGTTGTCCTTTCTCGGATTCCTGAGGTTGAGGGGATTGACGGGAACGGGCTTGGCCCAACCAAACACAGGAAAATTAAGGATAATCAGGATTATCGGGAAGAGGATCGTACCGACAGGATCGATATGAGCTAAAGGATTCAGAGTCACTCTGCCCATGGCCAGAGCCGTTGGATCTCCGAATTTATTCGCCGCCCAGCCGTGGGCCGCTTCGTGGATGGTGACGGCAAAGAGCAGGACAAAAATTCCGATAATGATGGTGACGATACTCATGTTAAACCAGAGGTATTTATAACATAACAGGTAAGAGGCGTAAAGCCAAAAAAAGGATATTCCGGCCTGGCCTGTCTTACTGATTCCTCAGAAAAAAGACGCCATTTGGCGATTGAGAAGCAACGGTCTCACCAGATGAGCGGATGGTTTTTGATACAGTCTTGAAATTCTTAGGAATGTGAATTCCTGTTTTGTTCTTTAGATTTATGCTTAGCTGGGCTGGAGATGAGCAGACATACGCATTCGAATTCTGAGATATGAAATCTTGTTGAGGCTTAACTGTCGAGGATTTCTTCGGCCTCTTCCTTGTCGACATCTGTGACCAGCGGGAGTCCGCTGATCGTGGCCGCATCCTGGGTCAGGGCGGCAATGTCATCTCGTGTGATGTAGGACAGGTTGAACTTGCGGTTACCGGCCATAAGCTGTTTCAAGCCCTGGCTTAATCTTTTGAAGTACCCATTCACACCTATGGCTCCGGTCGGGATATCCTTGAATCTGTCTCCGAATTCGTGCTTCAAGTCCGTCGCTGTGACGAAGATTTCCTCCACCTTATTCCCGAATCGTTCCACGTAAACGGGAATTTGATCTTCCTTGATTCTTTTCCCGATGGTTTTTCCGACCATAGCCGCCGCCATCGGTCCTCTGGCCATCCCGACGGCTTTAAAGTAAGGAGCACCTAAGGCTAAGGCTTTATAAATCTGATCCTCGAACGTGACTCCTCCAGCCGCAGCGACATCAGGAATGTATTCCCCTTTTTCATCGAGTTTTCGGAGGTACTTGTACAGGAGTGACCAGATTTCAACACTCGGAATGCCCCATTCATTCATCATCCGCCAGGGGCTCATCCCGGTGCCACCGCCAGCTCCGTCGACGGTCAGGAGGTCGAGTTTGGCTTTGGAAGCAAACTTAACAGCTCGGGCCAAGTCGGCGGGTCTGTAGGCTCCTGTTTTGAGGAAGACATACTTGGCTCCTGCTTTCCTCAGCTCTTCGACTCTCTGCATGAAGCTTTTCTCTTCGACCATGCCCAGGCGAGAGTGTCTTTCGAACTCCTTGAATGCCCCGTGTTCAAAGGCTTTGATCACGTCAGAGTCCTCTGGATCCGGGAGGACGATGTAGCCCCTTTTTTTCAGAGCTTGAGCCTTCTCCAGTTTTTTTATCTTAACTTCGCCGCCGATATCCTTGGCGCCCTGACCCCATTTCAGCTCGACGACTTCCACGCCCAGTTTATCGATCACATACTCCTGTACACCCAGCCTAGTGTCCTCGACGTTGGCTTGGACCACGACGGCTCCGTAGCCATCCACTTGCCAGTCCTGGAAGAGTTTTACTCGGTTTTCCATATCCGGGGAACGGATGATTTTTCCATTTTTGATCTCGGATTCGTCATCCATAGCGCAGACGTTTTCGCCGATGGTGAGGAGTGATCCTGTGATGGCCGCTCCGATGGCCAGCCCTTCCCAGTTCTGCTTGGCCACGTTGGTCGATCCCATACCCGGAATGACAAACGGAACTTTGAGTTTGATTCCTTTATCGTGTCCGATGGCTGTCTCGATGGTCACTTTGGGGAAAGTCGCTTTATCAGGATCGGCTTCGACACCATGGGCCCCGACCGCTGTCCCCAATATGGTGAAGTGCGAAAGGTCGACCGGGTAGTCTTTCTCAGAAGCCGCCGTGATGATTCCGAAAGGTTGGGGGTAAAGAACCTCTGCTCCTCTGTAGGCTGATTTTCCGATCTCGCACATGCCGATACAACCGTCAACACAGGTGACACACATCCCGCTGAAAGGGCTGATGGAACCCTCGGTCCTGTTCTTGGTCAGTGTGGCTGCGCTTCTGTTGAGTTTTGTATAAGCCATTATGATTACCTCCTAAAGTTCTCGTTGTATTGATTGCAGTGAGAAACTTGTTTAGCGAGCATTTTTTTCCTTTGATTTCTTCTTTTGCTCCTCACTGTCGGGTTCCGATGGCGGTCTCACGCATGTTCCACACCGCCCGGCGTCATACATCCAGCACTGAAGCTCGTCATAGACATCCACGCAGGTGGGATCCATGTTCAGACAGGCATTGCAGACGACGGTGTCTGCATCCGGGCCAGGACATTTCAGCTGACAGGCTGGACAGATGTACATACACCCGCCGCAGTGTCGGCAGACAGGAGATTTCATGTCGAAAGGGGTGGTTATTTTTCTCTGAAAACCCCGATTCTGGAATCCGATAGCTTTGGCATCCATCTGCTCTGCACACATCCGAACGCAGAGTCCACACAGGATACACTCCTCATTACGGACTTCAAACCTGACCTGGGTAACACCAAATTGGGAGGCCAGATCCTGGATGGTTTTCGAATTGGGTGCGACCGAGAGCATGAGTTCGATCATCATTTTGCGGGCCTCGAGGACACGTTTTGTGTCTGTCCTGATGACGAGTCCCTCCTCAGCGGGGTAAGTACACGAGGTAACCAGTTTCGTTTTGCTGCCTTCACCGATCTCCACCAGGCAGAGTCGGCATCCACCAAAATTACTTAAACCTTCGTTATAGCAGAGGGTTGGGATCTCCAGGCCATAAAATTTGGCTGTTTCCAGGATGGTCCAGCCTTCTTCTGCTTTCAAAGTCTCCTCTTCTGTGGC